>SKSA01000123.1 GCA_007118195.1 Anaerobacillus sp.
ATCGAATGCTGAAGACGCAAGAAGCAAGAAGTAAATCGGAGCCGCTATTATAGAATATATCGGTAAGTGAGGAGGGCAATTATTATATTGAAGCCAAATAATAAGTGGATCATTCAAAAGGATCTCCCGTTTTTATGGATTGAGACGGGCGCCTCCTAATGAGTGATCTTCTTTTTGTATGAAAAAAAGGCGGATGATTTCATGAACGAGCCTCTGAGATTCGATAGAAGGTCACAGCGAAGAGAAGGAAATGATTCGCCTTTTTCCTATTTGATGGTGACGATTAATCGTCATGAGCGTTTTGTATGTAAAAGAGTTGTTTTGAATTGCAGCCGAGCCTCCTATTTTATAGTTACGTTTTGTTTAAAACTTTCGAAAGGCTGTTTGTTGCGTAAAGTGTATTTCTCTTAAATATGATATGCTAATGATAGTAAAACTAGTGAAAATTGAAAGAGTACGAATTAAGCATATTATTTATAGAAAGAAGGATTTTCAGTGAAGACAATCATCACAAAACTTCAACATCTCCCTTATTTATTGTTAGTTTTTGCTACTTTTTTCTGGGGAACTAATTTTGTGTTTAGTAGAATGATAATAGAAGAAGTAGCCCCTGTTCAACTTTCGGTGATGCGTTGGGTGATTGCAAGCATCGTGTTTTTACCGTTTGTTTTTAAGGAACTAAAACAGAATAAAGAAATATTGAAAAAGAATTGGAAAGCTCTATTAATCTTAGCGATTACAGGTATCGCCGGCTTTAATACGTTATTGTATATTGCCATTCAATATACAACATCGATTAATGCTTCATTAATGAACTCTACTGCCCCATTGTTAATCGTGTTACTTTCGGTCTTTTTCTTAAAGGAAAAAATGTTGAAAATTCAATACATAGGTGTAATCGTTTCGTTTATTGGTGTGTTTTTCGTAATTACAGGAGGGAGCCTTGAAACGTTATGGAATTTAACTGTCAATCCTGGTGACTTAGTGGTGTTTGCAGCAGTGATTATGTGGTCCACCTATTCTGTATTAATGAAAAAGTTTGGTGTCAACTTACCAAAGAAACCGACATTCATCATCACCATCTATATTGGAATTTTAGTTTTAATCCCATTTGCATTGTTTGAAAGAACGTATCAACCTGTTTCATTAACCTCCTTATCGGTAGAGGTTATTTTAGGCATCGTCTATTTAGGGATTTTCCCAAGTATTATCTCGTTTATTTGTTGGAATGAAGGCGTTATGCAAGTCGGACCAGGAAAAGCGTCGAATTATTTACATTTGATTGTCCTTTTTACAACCATTTTAGCAGTAGCCTTTGGTGGTGAAACGTTGCTGTTGACGCAGATCATTGGCGGGTTTTTTATTTTATCAGGGGTTGTTGTCGCGTCTAATCCACACTTCTTAACGAAAAATTTAACTATTCCTTTAAAACAATGATTGTTATTGTTGCATCATCTAACTAGCGAAAGTGGTGAGCGGTTAATTTTTCGGAAAGAATAATGCTAAAAATGAGCGAAGGAGATAGAAGGATGAAAGAAAAAATTGTTGTTTCATGGAGTGGGGGAAAAGATAGTGCTTTTGCTCTTTATAAACTATTAAAAAGTGAACAGTATGAGGTCGATTCATTACTTACGTCAGTAACCGAGGGGTATAACCGGATTAGTATCCATGGCGTACGAGAGAGTTTGTTAGAGAGACAAGCAGAAAGTCTTGGCATCCCGCTGAGAAAAATGTATATTCCCCAAGAGTGCTCGAATGAAATTTATCAAAATATCATGAACGATCAATTGCAACAATTGAAAAAAGAGGGAATTGAGACGGTCATGTTTGGTGATATTTTCTTAGAGGATGTTCGGTCTTACCGCGAAGAAATGATTAAAAGCCAAAACATGAAAGCCGTATTTCCATTATGGGGGCAAAAAACAGATCAATTGATCAAGGAGTTTATTTCGTTGGGTTTTAAAACAGTGACAACGAGTATTGATACGGAAAAGCTATCGAACGAATTTCTTGGTAGAGTCATTGATGAGACATTTATTCGCGAATTGCCTGAGCACATCGATCCTTGCGGGGAAAATGGAGAGTTTCATACTTTCAGTTTCGCTGGTCCAATCTTTAAAAATAGCGTCGATATTACCATTGGTGAAATCGTTGAAAAAGGCAGATTTCATTTTTGTGAGTTGCTGGATAGTGAAAATTAAATAGTTGAAAAGGAATAATTCTTCCCTAGTAGTAAAAAAAATTAGGAATGAAAAATCTTTAAAAGTAACTACCCATATGATTATGATGAAAATAGAGGCTGTCCAATTTGTTGGATAGCCTCTATTTTTTAGGCTGCCCCAAAATGAAAAAGGCGCTTTGAATGTATGTAACGTCGAAAAAACTGCAATAATCGCAAATAAACCAAGCCGAATCGCTTTCATTCTGTGAAACTTTAAATTTTAACAATAAATTAATAAACAGTTCTTAGTTCGATAATAATTTGGTCATATTTATCTTGTATATTTAGAGTGTGTTCCAAAGAGGGCATAAATTTACGATTTAGAAAAGGGGTAATTAAAAATGAAAAAGAAGTTTTTGTTAATTTTATCAAGTATGTTCGTTTCTATAGGGATTTTAGCTGCATGTTCTGGAGAAACTGAAGTTCCAGAAGAGCAACTAAATGATGAAATTCCTAGCGAAAGTACTGAAGTAGGTGAAGTTGATGGCGATGCTAGTGAAGGCGAAGCAGGTGATGTAACTGTAGATATTAATGTTGATGCTGGCGAAGCTGAAGCTTCTTTAGATGCAGACATGGGTGAAGATGACGCTGATGATGAACTTTCAGATGATGAAGATGACAGCCTTGAAGAAGAGTTCGATGGTGAAGAGCAAGATGAAGAAGATCAA
>SKSA01000049.1 GCA_007118195.1 Anaerobacillus sp.
GATTATTATCTTCTAAAGTTCCATTCATCATTAGCATATCTTTTTTCGACAATTTCTTGAACATAAGCAATTTCTTCGTCTGTTAACGTATAAGGCTGTAGATTAACATTTAAGCCTACCTCAAATCCCTTTTTAAATGCTAATTCAGCACCTTCGATCGTAACCGTACTCTTACTTATTTCGTTTATAGCAACTGCTTTTTGACTGAACCCTTTCAACAATCGTTCCCGTACTCGTTCATTTGGAAATTTAAATAAATCGAAAAGCTTATTTTCATCGATGTCTAAAATGATGGAGCCATGCTGTAATATAACATTTTTCTGACGTGTTTGAGCGCTTCCTGCTACTTTTCTACCTTCGACGACTAGTTCATACCAGCTCGGAGCGTCAAAACAAACGGCTGAACGTGGTCGTTTTAACGTTTCAGTTTCTTCTTTTGTTTTTGGAACTGCGAAATAAGCATCAAGATCTAATTGTTTAAAGCCTTCTAAAACTCCTTCAGAAATAACCCGATACGACTCTGTAACTCCTTTTGGCATCATCGGATGATCTTCAGTGACGATAACACTATAGGTAAGTTCATCTTCATGAAGAACTCCTCTACCACCAGTAGGGCGGCGTACAAAGCCTAGTTCATACTGATTTACAGCATTTAAGTTAATTTCCTTATCAACCTTTTGAAAATAGCCAATTGACAATGTCGCCGGATTCCAGCCATAAAAACGAATTGTAGGTTTAATTTTCCCTTCACTATGCCATTCTAATAAAGCTTCATCTAAAGCCATATTATAAGCAGGTGAGCATTTACCAGAATTAATAAAGTTCCAAGTTTCTTTCATAATATATACCTCTTTTTAAAATAGATAATTTTAATCTATAGTACATCAACGAAACTGTCAAACCTTTGAATTTTAATTCCCTTTTAATTTAAGGAATGTTATAATTTATATTTGATATAGTGAATTTCATAATCACCTAAATTGAGCCATATCAAACTATATGTAGTTGCGTTTCGATTAACGCAACTACATATAGATACTTAAATGGCGAAAATATCGAATTATGAAATTCATTAGATAATATATTAATATATAATTGAAGCGGCTTCTAGGTTTAGTTTAAAATAATTAACGCTAGAGGCAACAAGATTTCACATTCAGATCGGTCATCGTAAAAGGAGTTGTCGTAAAAGAAATGATGAATTTAATTTTAGCAATTATGACCGCAGTGTTAGTTTTTTTAATCTTCAGAAAGTTATTTAAACCAAAGTACTTAAAGGCACTCACTGAAGAGGAATTCCGCCAAGGCTACCGTAAAGCACAGCTAATTGATGTTAGAGAGCAGAGGGAGTTTGAAACCGGGCATATTTTAGGAGCAAGAAACATCCCACTTTCTCAACTTCGCCAACGTGCTGGTGAAATAAGACCTGACAAGCCTGTGTATCTTTACTGTCAAACAGGCAGTAGAACATACCGCGCTGCTGACTTCCTAAAGAAAAAACACGGCTGTGAAGACTTAAGTCACTTAAAAGGTGGCTTTCGCAAATGGTCAGGTAAAGTAAAAAAATAAAAGGGCTGACTCTCTTGAGTCGCCCTTTTATTTTGATTCTAAGCTTTCTCATATCTTAAAATAGGTTTTCTAGCAGCCGTTGTTTCATCTAAGCGACCAATCACTGTATGATGTGGTGCTTCTTGAACAATTTCAGGATTTCCTTCAGCTTCTTTAGCAATCTGAATCATGACATCAATAAACTCATCTAACGTTTCTTTCGTTTCTGTTTCCGTTGGTTCAATCATTAAACATTCTTCCACGTTTAATGGGAAATAGATCGTTGGTGGATGGTAACCAAAATCTAAAAGACGTTTAGCCATGTCTAACGTTCTCACACCAAGTTTCTTTTGTCGTTTTCCCGAAAGAACAAATTCGTGTTTACAATGCTGTGTATATGGGGCCTCAAAATACGGTTGTAAGCGTCTAAACATGTAGTTTGCATTTAGTACAGCGTCTTCTGATACTTTACGAAGTCCATCTGGTCCCATCGTACGAATATATGTGTATGCACGAACATTAATACCGAAGTTTCCGTAGTATGGCTTCACGCGACCAATTGATTCTGGTCGGTTGTAATCAAAGAAGTAACGGTCGCCATCTTTTGCAATGACCGGCTTTGGTAAATACGGGATTAAATCTTTTTTCACACCTACTGGTCCACTCCCTGGTCCACCACCACCATGTGGCCCTGTAAATGTTTTATGAAGGTTTAAATGAACGACATCAAAGCCCATATCACCTGGACGAGCAATTCCTAAAATCGCATTTGAGTTCGCACCATCATAATAAAGTTTACCACCTGCATTATGAATAATTTCTGCCATCTCTACAATGTTTTCTTCAAATAATCCTAAAGTATTAGGGTTCGTTAACATTAACGCTGCCGTATCTTCGCCAACTACTTCACGCAAATGATCTAAGTCAACTAAACCTTTTTCGTTTGAACGAACAGTTATGGTATCAAAACCTGCAACAGTCGCTGAAGCTGGATTTGTACCGTGAGCAGAATCTGGACAAATAACTTTTGTACGGTGGAAATCACCATTCGCTTCGTGGAACGCACGAATTAACATTAACCCCGTCCATTCACCGTGAGCACCAGCAGCCGGTTGTAATGTCACTTCATCCATCCCAGTAATTTCTTCTAAAGATGTTTGTAAATCATACAGTAATTCAAGGGCGCCTTGAACCGTATCTTCACTTTGATAAGGGTGTATATGCGTAAAACCTTTTAACCTGGCAATATCCTCATTAATTTTCGGATTGTATTTCATTGTACAAGAACCCAGCGGGTAAAAACCTGAATCAACACCGTGATTTCGGTTTGATAATGCTGTATAATGACGAATTAATTGTAATTCAGAAACCTCAGGTAATTCAGGTGCCTCATCTCTAATTAAATCGTTAGGGAGTAATTCATTTAGGACCGTTTCAGTCACATCTAATGATGGTAAACTATAGCTTATTCTTCCAGGTTTACTTAATTCAAAAATTAACGGTTGATTATTCATTATTTTACTCCCTCCAATGCAGAAATAAGGTTGTCGATCTCCTCTTTTGATCGAAGCTCAGTAATGGCAATCGTCATATGATTTTCGAATTCCGAAAAGTCTCTTCCTAAATCATAACCACCAATAATGCCTTGTTGTAATAATATTTCATTCACTTCTTTTACTGGCTTTGATAGCTTAATTACAAACTCATTAAAAATCGCATTTTTAGAAAAAGCAACGGTAAAGCCATTATTGATAAATGATTTTTTTGCATAATTCGCTTTTTGAATATTTTGTAGTGCCATTTCCTTAATTCCAGCTTTTCCCAATGCACTCATTGCTACTGAAGCAGCTAGCGCATTTAAAGCTTGGTTTGAGCAAATATTTGAAGTAGCTTTATCACGTCGAATATGCTGTTCACGAGCTTGTAATGTTAATACAAAACCACGTTGTCCTTGATCATCAGTCGTTTGTCCAACTAATCTTCCTGGTACTTTACGCATTAGCTTTTTCGTTGTCGCAAAAAAGCCGCAATGAGGACCACCAAACTGGGCTGAAATACCAAATGGTTGTGCGTCGCCAACAACGATATCCGCACCGAACTTTCCAGGTGGTTTTAAAACGCCAAGTGCTAATGGATTACTTGAAACTACGAATAATCCTTTTTTTGAATGAGCGATTTTTTCGATTTCTGCTAAGTTTTCAACATTACCGAAAAAGTTTGGATATTGAACGACAACACAAGCAGTTTCGTCATTGTACTTTTGACTCAGATCATCAAGATTCGTAACTCCGTCTTCAATTTCAACTTCAACGACCGTTAAATTCTGACCTTTAGCATTCGTTTTAATTACTTCTCTCGCTTCAGGATGTACAGCTTTTGAAACAAGGATCGTTTTCTTTTTCGTTTGGCCCGCACTCATCATGGCTGCTTCTGAAAGTGCCGTTGGACCATCATACATTGAAGAGTTTGCCAGATCCATTCCCGTTAATTCACTAATCATCGTTTGAAACTCAAAAATTGCTTGTAATTCACCTTGAGAAATTTCAGGCTGATACGGTGTATAAGCCGTATAAAATTCCGATCTAGAAATAATATGGTCGACTACTGAAGGGATATAGTGTTCATAAACACCTGCACCTAAAAATGAAGTATATTCCCCACTATTAACATTTTTACTAGCCATTCTTCCTAATTCTTTTAAGATCCCAGGCTCAGATAGCGCTTCTTTTAAATCTATTTCCCCTTTAAATCGAACTTTTTCTGGAATATCAGCAAAAAGTTCTTCGATAGAATTGACTCCAATGGATTCCATCATTTCTTTTTTATCTTGCTCTGTTACTGGCAAATAACGAAATTTCACTTTAATTTCCCCCTTAGAATTAAAAGTTTAAGCGCGTTTATAAAATGGTGTTTTTACTACTTTTGCTTTTAAACGTTTTTTTCTTACTTGAACTTCAACGATTGTATTTAATGGCGCAAACTCAACTTCAATGAGAGCTAAACCGACATTTTTATTTAATGTTGGTGATTGTGTACCACTCGTAATAGTACCTACTTGTTTATCGTCAACAAATACTTCGTAACCGTTTCGCGGAATTCCTTTATCGATCATTTCTAGACCAACAATTTTTCTCGATAAGCCTTTTTCTTTTTGAAGTATTAACGTTTCTTTCCCAAAGAAATCACTCTCTTTATCAACCTTCACAGCAAAGCCGATTCCTGCTTCTAGTGGGGTAATTTCACTCGTTAGTTCTTGGCCATATAAAGCAAGACGTGCTTCAAAGCGAAGTGTATCTCTTGCACCTAAACCACAAGGTAAAACTCCATCTTCCTTACCTACTTCTAATATTTTTTTCCATAACATTACAGCATCATTTTTTTGACAGTAAATTTCAAAACCATCTTCCCCTGTGTATCCAGTTCTTGAAGCTAATACTTTAGCTCCTTCAATCTCTACTCCATCTTTAAATTTAAAAAAAGTGATTTCCGCAAGATTGGTTGTTGTTAACTTTTGTAATAATTGTTCAGCAAGTGGACCTTGAATGGCAAGTTGGGCGATTTCCTCTGAGATATTCGTTAACTCGACACCATCAAATAGATGTTTCTCCATCCACTCGAAGTCTTTTTCAATATTAGAAGCATTTACGACGATTAAATAGTCGTCATCAGCTTTTTTATAAATGATCAAATCATCAACGGTACCACCGTCCTCATAACACATTGCCGTATATTGTGCACCGCCAACCTTTAATTTTGACACGTCGTTTGTCACTAATTTTTGTAAGTAACTTTCGGCATCTTCACCTTTAACGGCAAACTCGCCCATATGAGATACATCAAAAAGCCCTGCTCTTTCTCGAACTGCATGATGTTCTTCTTTAATGCTACTAAATTGTACTGGTAGATCCCAGCCACCGAAATCAATCGTTTTGCCACCGTATTCCTTATAAACTTCGATAAGTGGTGTTGTTTTTAATTCAGACATAAAATTCCCTCCATTTTCGTTAACCTCAACTAAACAAATTTTCTCTTCTTAAAGCTAGCTTGGCTAATAGTTACATTTTTAGAAGCTTTTTGGAAAGATAGTTTTTTTCAGCTTTGAACGGTAGCAAGTGAACGATTGTCTATCCGTGCATAGCGTGAAGCTTTTTAGGACAATCAAAAAAGGACAGAGAAATACACTGTAAATGTATTTCTCTGTCCTTAAACCAGAAAGTTTATTCCATAACTGATGAAAAGAAGGATCTTGAAATGGAATTTTCCTCGTGGGTGGTCTTTTAAATCAACATAAGACACTCTCCAGAGTTGCGTCAAACAAGAGTCTTTTTGCCTGAGAGATTCACGGATTCGCTTGCTCCTTCGGCGCTGCTCCGTAGCTTTTCAAAAGCTTCAGAATTTTATAATTGCAGTCTCTCCCCTTGTTCTCATTCGCTACTATTAAATTATTAGATTTATTCATGTTTTTTAAATCGTTGTCTATACTAATCATTAGTAAGGTACTCTATATATTATCCTATCACTACGTATGTTTAATTTGCAATCATTATTTTCACCAATATAAAAGGGTTATCTTTTTTGGAATAGTAACTTTCCTAAAGCTAGACAAGAAAGGATCGGTGGCCATGAATATTAATATTAATTTTGATTCTTCATGGAAAGAAGGATTACTAAAAAAAGTGGAAGATGATGGCCCTTGGTCAAGCTGGGAATTATATAAGCTCGCCATGGAGGCTGAAAAGCATTTGTCGATTGAAGAGTTTTCTGGACTCGTTGCTCCTACGCACCTGCCAGAATTAACAATTTTCCCCCATCAACTTGAAGTTGCTAAAAAAGTCATTGAACAAATGAACGGAAAAGCAATTTTAGCGGATGAAGTTGGACTAGGGAAAACGATTGAAGCAGGTTTAATATTAAAAGAGTATATGATTAGAGGTTTGGTTAATAAAGCATTAATTTTAGTACCTGCATCCCTTGTTTCACAGTGGTCACAGGAGCTCAACCAAAAATTTTATATCCCTGCAGTTCCACAAAGAAAAACTTATGTATGGGAGCAATGTGATGTTGTTGTTGCATCCATTGATACGGCAAAAAGAAATCCACATCGTGACATTGTTCTAAAACAAAACTACGATTTAATTATAATTGATGAAGCTCATAAATTGAAAAATAAAAAAACTAAAAACTATGAGTTTATTCAATGCTTAAAGAAAAAGTTTTGTCTTCTTCTAACTGCTACCCCAGTTCAAAATAAATTAGAGGAGATATTCAATCTCGTATCATTATTAAAACCTGGACATTTAGGGGACGAAGAAAGTTTCGATAATGATTTTCGTTCAAGTAGTCGATCACCGAAAAATGATGAACGACTAAGAGAACTCGTTAACAAAGTAATGGTTCGCAATCGGCGTGAAGATACGGGGATTGAATGGACAAAACGTATTGTTGAAACAATTAATATCTCATTTACAGAAGAAGAACAGCAATTGTACGATGCTGTAACCTCCTTAAAAAACAGCGGTACAAAAGAGGAAGATACAGTTATTAAAAATCATTTTTCTCTTTTAACATTACAAAGAGAAGTTTGTAGTAGTCGTGAGGCTGCTTTTTTAACATTAAAAAACATGACAGAAAAGCTAGCAAACACACCTGAAATTACTGCACAAACACAAAATATATTTAGAAAAATTGAACAAGTGCAAACAAACTCTAAAGCCGAAAAAGCGCTAGAACTTGTTCAAAAAATAGATGATAAAGTGATCATCTTTACTGAATATCGTGCGACACAACTATACTTACAATGGTTTTTTAACCAGCATGGTATTAGTTCAGTTCCATTTAGAGGTGGCTTTAAACGTAGCAAGAAAGATTGGATGAAACAATTATTTAAAGATCATGCACAAGTGTTAATTGCAACAGAAGCAGGTGGTGAAGGCATTAACTTACAATTTTGCCATAACATTATAAATTATGACCTACCGTGGAACCCAATGAGAATAGAACAAAGAATTGGGCGGATTCACCGCTTAGGCCAAGAAAAAGATGTACACATTTATAATTTTGCGATTAAAAACACGGTTGAACAGCATATTTTATCACTTCTATATGATAAAATCCGCCTCTTTGAACGCGTAGTTGGTGAATTAGACGATATATTAACGAAAATGGAATTAACGAACATCGAAGATCATATTTCCGACATTCTAATGAATTCACAAAGTAAAGGTGAGATTAAAGTGAAAATGAATCACTTAAGTGAATTAATTAAATTAAACGAGGGAGAGTCAGAAAGAGATGCAGCAGCAGGAGATTCATAATTTTTTAATACGATATTTCACAGCAAACGAAAGTCCCATCCTCAAAAATAGTGACGGATTTTTACACATTCAACTTTCGATTGATTTAGATAAAATGCTTATGAACCGACCTTTTTATTGGCATTATTTAGAAAAAACTGGTGGTATACCTAATCCGATGCAAATGACCCTTATTACCGACCCTGAGAAATGTCATGAAGACAAAAAAGGAGAACAAATCCATTTTGGCTCTCCTCGACTTCATCAAATTTTCCAATCGGCAAAAGAGTTGGGCAGTTACATTCGTCTTTTTGAGGATATTCCTAAAAAAACTAATTCAACTTCCCTACACCCTTGGCTTTGTCTGAATGCGAAGATTTCTTATCAGTGTGATCGCAAAAAAGATATGGTTGCATCTTTAGGATTAAATTTAATTACTGGTGAAATACTCGATGGATTTCATTCAATCCTTTTAACCAAATCTTTAACACCTAAAATTCCAGATTTTTGTTTTACTTTATCGCCTTTAATTACTCATAATAGCGGCTTGTTAAGGCTTGAAAATGTTATTCGATCAATGATTGAAAAAGACAACCACCAATGGGCGGAGGCTGCTCACAATCGTTGGCAACAAGATTTAAAGTTATTAGAAACCTTTTATGATGATGCTGAGGAAAAGCCAGCAAGTTACCATTTAGAAGTTGAGGCATTAAAAGAACAATACGAACCAAAAATTAATATAAATATTATTAATGGCGGTTTATTTTATTTAAATCCCGAACATTCACTTTCTGTATTACATTAACGAAGTGCAAATTGCTGGAAGCTAACAAATAAAAAAGGATGACTCGCAAACTTTTGCTTCCTCCAATAAGCAAAAAATTCTATGAGTCATCCTAACTGTTATTTACTTTTTCTTTTAAAGTGAAAAGTTTGCGACAAAGCGAAAGGAATAAGACCAAACCAACGATAGGAAAACGGTAATTTCGTTGCTTTTCTTTCTTCCCTTTCTGCTTTCCGTTGTTCACTAGGTGTATCAACATAGCTGACAAATTGTTGTGTTACGTACTTAACATAGTCATTTGTTTTCATTTAACCATCACCAGCTTTAGTTTTTCTACTAGTATAACCAAGTTCACTAACTTTTTATTCTTCATGTTATTATTATTTTCTCTTGAACTGTTTTTTCTACTCCCGTTCCCAGCCTTCCTTAATCTACTCAGTCAACCATGGCAAAACAGTCTCTTTACTTAAATAGTAATAATATTTGATTTGTTTAGATCTTTGTCTTTTTGTATTACTTATTAAATGGATCGATATTATTTCATCGGTCTCACTACGAATAACAAACGTTACCTCGCCTTTTTCATAGTGTAGATTTCCAGAATACAGATCGTCATCTAAATGTTCAATCATCTCCTGAAGATCGACAATCGCCATCTGTAACAACCGTTCGGCAGTATATAATTCATTTTGTTCATGAATTATCTCTTTTTCAATCTTGTATTGATTTACTTGAAAGGTCACAAAGCTAGTTAGCAAAAAAACAACGAATAAAGTGATCGGCAAGATAAACCCCTTTTCATTGTTCATCATACATATCCTCTAACGGCAATAAATGTGTTATTCTTTTTTGATGTTCTTGATCAAAGCTATCTTGTACTCGCACATCAATTCCATTGCCCCACTCTGAAAATTGTATTTTTTGAACGTTTTGTAAAACAATTTCTTGACCAACATGATTCACTTGTCGCCTGATGCGATGTTGAAATAATGCATATGTGACCGTTTTATTATTTTCTTTTTGCAAATATAGCGTATTATTAACTACAGAAATACGAGCTGACTCTTGAATATCAAACGCTAATTGTTGAAAGAAAATTGAGGTTTCAATACGTTGATTAAATTTAGGGTCAAATGATATTAATTTTAAATAATGAGGAACTACTGAGGTAACGATGAGGAAAATCGCAAATGCAATGATTACTTCTAAAAGTGTAAACCCAGCTTCTTTTTTCATCTCTTACCACTTTCACACCTTTCATAATTACGACCATTAGTTCCTAACCAGTTTATACAAACGGTTAGCTTTTGACCGTTATTAGAAGTACTGAAAGAGAATTTATACGTTGTGAAATCTCTTTTTATTTCATCTTTTAAACCACTGTTTTTTTCATAAATCCAATCAGTGATCACCTCATCGAGGAGAAGTAATGCCGTTTTTTCTTGTTGTATAGATGTTCGTTCATCATATAAAACAACCAATGCCGGAAGTAAAATGATCATTGTAACTGTTAAAACCATTAAAGATGTAATCACTTCTATAAATGTGAACCCTTTACAGTTTTTCAATGTAAAACCTACCTCTTCCAAGCAATAACACAAGTCGGTAACGATGATCATCTACTCTAATCTCCATTGTACCTGAACGCCTCACATTTCCATCCGCTAAAAATGCTATATCATTTAAAGCGAGCGTAATCGGAACAAAAGTAACACTTTCGGGAACTTTCCTACGCAAAAGAACTTGACCGTTCCCTTGCCTTATAACATACTCTTTACTGCCGTTTAAGAAAATAACTGATGTATACATTGTGTGACTAATCGCCATCTGTTGAGCATATAATATGTCTTGCTGAAGTTGTTGAATTAACTCATTTCGCTTACTAGCGTCGTAGGTCGTTTTCATATTACCAAAAGAAAGGGAGGTCACAGTAGCAATAATGAAAAGAACAATTGTCATTTCAATAAGCGTGTAGCCACGGTTATTCACCGTTGTTCGAAACATTTTCCGTTTCACTTTCATCACCTTTACTCTTTCTCTTCTACGATTCCTTCATCAGATAATATCAACTCTGTTCCGTTTGGACATTCAATTATTTCAACATATCCTTCATTTTTTAATACTTCTAAGCTATTAGGGAATTTATTTTCTTCGATTTGATAAGCACCCACTTGCGCTTGCAAAAGATCAATCGTAGCTTCACACCCTTTATCTTGCGCTATCGTATTGTTTTTTGACATATTTGGAACGGCAATTAACAAAAGGGCAGA
>SKSA01000031.1 GCA_007118195.1 Anaerobacillus sp.
GAAGCCCAGCCTTCGTTCAGTAAAGGTGCTTATATAGAAAAGCGGAGCTGCCCAAAATTTTCTGATACTTTGTTTTGGAACAACCCCTATATAATAAACTATTTATAAATATCTCCACGGTTCCCAACAGCTTCGGTATAGACCACTTGTTCATGATGATCAATATTAAAAATAACGCGAAAACTGCCAATTCTTAACCTATACAATCCGTATGTCATTTAAGACTTTTAATATCTCCTTCCGGTAGGATTTATAAAAGCCCCTTTAACCCAGTTACAATTCTTTCTTGAGAAGTTTTATCTAATTTAGCTATGAACTTAACTGCGGACTTATGGTAAATCAACTTTTAGTCCGAATTCACGCTTTCCATCCTCCCCTGAAATGTAACCTTCTTCACTTTCTAACTGCTTAAACTCCTCTTCACTCAATGGTTCATTATCACTTTCTAATTCATCAATCTCTTGCCATGATTTCGGCTTTTTATTCTTTGAACGTTCAATTAAAAACTGCATAAAGTCAAAGGTTGTTTTCTTATCTTCATTACTTAAAGACTCCACCATTTTATATAAATCTTCTTTACGTATAGCAGTTTCTTCCACCACCTTTGTCTTAATAAACCTTTTATTATATTATAAACCATTTTTGATCAAATTTTAACATTTCCATTTTCTTGTATTTAAAGTAGTCAGTATTTAGACGCTCACAAAGCTAGTTTATTTGTTGAAAATGCACAGTAGGAAAAAGTTCATGATAAACGCATGAACTTTAAACCTCTGATCGT
This sequence comes from Anaerobacillus sp., assembly GCA_007118195.1. Taxonomy (GTDB): domain Bacteria; phylum Bacillota; class Bacilli; order Bacillales; family Anaerobacillaceae; genus Anaerobacillus. Next base: position 782 of record SKSA01000031.1, read on the forward strand.
TTATGATTTTTATTTTGTAAAAATTTCAATCCCTAATTTATCAATATGTTCTGTTAGCCGTTGATTAGTTATACTTTCGTAATGAATAACGTCGAAAAAATATGGAAGTGGGTACTCTTCATTTAATGTTTCACTCAACCTTGCTACGGTTTTGTCATTAATATGTTGCCCAAAAATTACAATGTCAACATCTGAACCTTTTTTATAGTTTCCCATTGCACGACTACCAAAAATCTTTACTTTCTCGATCTCTGTATATTGTCTGATGGCCTTAATTATATAATCCAAATCCTGGTCCAATAAACCGAACATCAAATCATTCCTCTAATAATTTCTCATATAATTTTTTTAATTCAGGTAAAAAATCTGTTTTAATGTCATTTACTAGTTTTTCGGCTAATTCATCATCATACGTATGTGTTGTTAAATTTCGTTTTGCTAAAGCGTCTAACCATACGTGTCCATCATTTATTAACTCTATTTGATATGCTTGTTTAATTGTTTCTCTTGGACTTTTGACTAGATAACCTTGTGCTTCTAAATAGTCTTTTAAAACCTTCCAAGCTAATTCAAATGTCATTTCAAAAAATTGAATAATTCCCGCTCGTTCTAATTCAGTACTAATTGGCCGATTAGAATATTTTTCTAGCAGCAAATAGGATTTCTGATAATTTTCAAACCTCTGCTTCCATCGTATATCTTTCAATGGATCCATGATAAAACCTCTCCCTTTAACACACACATTTTGTCCTTTTATTCTATAATTATATCCTAATTTCCTTTTTGGCAGTAAGGGAACTTTTCGACAATGAATACAAAAAGAGTGTCTAATCCTTAAACAAAGGAAAGACTCTCTCTTTTAATTTTCTTTCATGATTTTCACTTTAATGCTTTTGGCTTGTTCTTCACCAAATTCATTTTTGATCATGTTGTTAATGGCAGCTTCTTTTACTCGCATTTCCCAACTTGATAATTTATCAGTTAAAGCTGCGGCAATTTCTTTATTTTCTATTTCATTTAAAGCGGAGAACGATATTTTTCCTGATGTACTATTCAACGTGAAACGAACATTTACCTTCTCCAACAGCATCCCCCCTCATTAAACGTTATGCATAAAAAGGTGTGGGACAACCCAAGAAACTTGTATTAAATCATTTTTAATTAGGCTTGGTCATATATATTAGACAAACGTGAAAGGGGGGACATATTATGGCTGATGAACTTAACAACAACATACGTATGATCGCCCTTTATTGTCGTGTTTCTACTGATGAACAAGCAAGAGAAGGTGTTTCTCTTCATGAACAACAAGAACGCTTAAAAGCATACTGCCGAGCGATGGGCTGGAGTGCTGAAATAATCGTTTATGTAGATGATGGCTACTCAGCTAAAAATATTGATCGCCCTAAATTAAATGAGCTTATTAGTGCTGTTAAAAATAGAGAAGTATCTCAAGTGATGGTCACAAAATTGGATAGGATTAGCCGGAAGCTACTTGATTTACTTAACCTTATTGATCTTTTTCAAGAACACGATGTATCGTTTATTTCAATTAGTGAGTCTTTCGATACGAACACCCCTTCTGGGAGATTAACATTGCAAGTACTCGGTGCTGTTGCCGAATTCGAGCGTGAGCGTATTCGAGAACGTGTCTTTGAAAATATGTACCACGCTGCCACTACCGGTAAATGGTTAACACAGAGCCCTTTTGGATATAAGTTAGTCGATAAGGAGTTAGTCATTGATGAAAAAGAAGCAGAAGTGGTAAAACGAGTGTTTAATCTTTATTTAGAAAAAGGGTTAGGTTACTACGCCATTGCAAAGCAACTAAATGAGGAAGGTATCCCCTCAAAATATAAAAAGGATTGGTCCATCCGTGCTATAAAACTAATGCTTACAAATCCTGTTTATAAAGGCACTTTCGTATGGAACCGTAAAGATTCTAGTAAGAAAAAACGAACAGACAAAAAGGATGATGAATGGGTAGTAATCGATGACTGCCTACCAGTAATTATCGACAAAGAAGAGTGGGAAGACGCGCAAAAAAGAGTAAATGCCAAACAAATAGCGCCTCGGGCAAAGACTAGTCC
>SKSA01000005.1 GCA_007118195.1 Anaerobacillus sp.
AAATGTGATATTTTGTTTAATGATCGCTAGTGCTCGACGGCTTAACTTGATCGTATATGGGAGTTTACTTAAATCATCAGACATTAACGCAATATCAGCCGTCTCTAATGCTGTATCGGTTCCGGCTCCACCCATTGCGACCCCTAAGTTCGATGCCGCAAGTGCTGGCGCATCGTTTACCCCGTCGCCTACCATTGCGACACTTTCATGTTTTGCTTTCAGGTCTTTAATGATCGCTAATTTATCTTCTGGGAGTAAATCGGCTTTAATATGTGTCACACCAACCTTTTCCCCAATTGCTAGGGCCGTTCGATTATTATCACCAGTCAGCATCACTGTTTTTTCAATTCCAGCTTGATAAAGTTTTTGAATGACTTGTTTCGATGTTTCCCTTACTTCATCAGCGATCGCCAGTAATAAAAGAATTTCTCTTTCCGTTCCTAATACGATTACCGTTTTTCCTTCTGACTGCAACTTATTGATCGCTCGACTTTTATCTTCATCAATGCACCCATGTATTTGTTCAAAAAGTTTTGGACTTCCGACATAATACAGTTCATTATTTACTTTTGCTTTTACCCCTTTGCCAGTCATCGATTGAAACTCTTGAACAGATACATCGTCAAAATGCAATCTGTCTACTTTTGCTTTTTTTATAATCGCTGATGCAAGAGGATGCTCGGAGCCTTTTTCAATGGCTGCGGTTATCATTATTAGCTCTCGTTCAGTCCTTCTGTACGAAACAACATCAGTGACCGCGGGAATCCCTTTTGTCAAAGTGCCCGTTTTATCAAAAGCAATTACTTTTAAAGTTCCTGCTTCTTCTAAATGAATCCCGCCTTTAATTAGCACGCCATGTTTCGCTGCGTTCCCAATCGCCGTAACAATCGAAACCGGTGTAGAAATGACGAGAGCACAAGGACAGCCGACGACGAGTACGGCTAAACCTCGATAAATCCAATCACCCCAATCTCCACCGAAAAACAAAGGTGGGATAACAACTAGTATAAAGGCGAAAATAATAATCCCAGGCGTGTAATATTTTGCAAAACGATCAATAAATTGTTGAGTTGGAGCGCGCTCCGCTTGTGCTTCCTCTACTAAATGAATGATTTTTGATAAAGTCGTATCTTCTACACGCTTAGTGACTTTAACCTCTAACAACCCTTCACAATTCAAAGTTCCAGCAAACACTTCATCTTCCACCGATTTTGTAACAGGGACGCTTTCCCCTGTAATAGCAGCTTGATTGATTGTTGACAATCCGTTAATGACAACACCATCCATCGCTAGTTTTTGTCCGGGTTTAACGATCATAATGTCGGCCACTTGAATATCATCAACTGGAACAATCATTTCTTCATTACCACGACGGATGAGCGCTTCTTTCGGGGCAATATCTATTAAAGATTCAATCGATTGGCGAGCTTTATCCATCGAATAACGCTCTAACGCTTCACTAATCGCAAAAAGGATGACAATGACGGCTCCTTCACCCCATTCACCAATTGCTGCCGCCCCTAATATCGCTACGGTCATCAATGTTGCCATATCAAAATTTAAACGAATTAAGTTTTTAAAACCTTTTATAAATAAAGAATATCCACCGATTAAAATCGCAGCAGCGTATCCTGCTGTCGGTATGATATGCCCCTCGCCATAATGAAGGCGTAGAAAAAAGCTTATTATTAGTATGATTCCAGCGATATATACTTTAAAATTTGTTTTTCGTTTCCAAAATGGAGTTCTATCTACCTTTTTTTCTGATTCTTCCCGAACTTTAATATTTTCAAAGGATCCAGCTTTTTCTAACTCACTGATCGTTGTGCGTCCATATACCGCAATTTTAGCAGCACCAAAATTTACTTTCGCATCAGAAACACCATCCAGGCGTTTCACGTTCGTTTCGAACTTTTGGGCACAACTCGCTCACGTAAATCCTTCTACACGATAGGTTTTCATCTGTTCGTTCACCATTTCACTTCAACTCCTGATAATGGGATAACGCGATTAAAATCAGTTGTTTTACATGGTCATCATCTAAAGAATAAAAGGCCAATTTACCTTCTTTCCGGTATTTTACCAACCCTTGTTTGTGAAGAGTACGTAAATGGTGCGACGCCGTTGCTACAGACGAACTGATAATATTAGCAATATCGCAAACACATAGCTCGTCATCTATACACAAAGCATATGCTATTTTTGCTCGTTTTTCATCCGCTAATGCCTTGAATAATTGCGAGACTCCCGCTAGATCTTCTTTATTTATTTCCTCTGTAATTCGTTCCACTTTCGCTTCATCAAAACAATATATTTCACACGTATCTTTTTTGCTCACTAACCTCATCCTTTACATTCAAAATTCCCATCACAGGTCACAGATCACAGATCTTTGCTGTCACCATCTACGGTGTATATGCCAGCCGACTTCTCTCATCGCTGTAAAGCTACTGACCTCAATCATCCCTTGTGTGTGATACTTCTTAGGCGATCATCGTGCAGCTTTGCGACGAGTAACCGCGGAGCACACTATTAGCGAATTTTAGAGGCTTGATCGAGAAACTCGTCCTGAAAATGGTTTTTATTCAAATAATCATTTGAATAAAGTTTATCATCACAGGCTAGTCATAATCAAATATAAATTTGAATGATGGATTTATTTATGTGTCACGGTAGGTGGGGAATGTGCAACAATTGGTAACTGCGTAGTAGGTGGGTGGTGCGCAGTATGGGGATGGTGCGCAGTATGGGGGTGATGTGCAACAAAAGGGCGAACAGAATGCTCACTTTGAAGCTTTTGATTACTCTTCTCTTTTTTCGAATTAAGAAGAGAAATCATCCGGGCGTTTTGATTACTCTTCTCTTGT
>SKSA01000262.1 GCA_007118195.1 Anaerobacillus sp.
CAAAATAAAACATTGACGAGATTTTTATATCTCTTTTTAAAGTTTCAGACCTCACTATTAAGTGTTGTCTTCCACCTTTCTTAATTCGCTTGGCTGTGTGTTCAGTTTTCAAAGGACGATCTAATTTCATTCCGTTCCCGGAACGCCGTTGTTACTTTTTTTGCGACAAGAATTATATAATAACATCTTACCTCTTGTCAGTCAACAACTTTTTTAAAAATCTTTAAATGTTCAAATCGCTCAAATCAGCGACTTAATTAATATAACATTTATAAACTTTTAAGTCAATATGTTTTTGAAGTTTTTTTAATTACGTCTCTGTCTGAACAGCGACAAATAATAATATAACAAAATATCAACTTAGTGTCAATAATTTATTTTCACACTTTTTGGGAGCGCTGATTTTTATTCCTAATATATTTATAACACTCATTTGGCGATGCGAAACGCTTATATAAACCAAAAATAATTTTGTACCTTTCTTCCATAGCTCTTTTTACGATCCCATCAATCCTTGAATCTGTTAAATCTAATAGTAACTCCTCTAATTCTCTTTTTAACATATATTCAATTTCTTGCGATTCTTTATAATTTAGCATGACTCCTAACATACAAATCGTCCTTTCAGTTATTGAATAATGAATGAGCGTACAAAAGTTATCTACTCTTGTGAAATTATTTTCTAATTTCACGTAATTTATTCATATCATCTCTAAAAAAAGCATACATATAATGCAAATAAATGGACAAGGAGGTTTAGTATGAACTTTATATGGATTTGGAACGGAAAGAGAATTAAGCAATATATGATTGTTGTAATTGCGGCCTTTTTTACCGCTGGGATCTTGTATGTGGAAAGAAGTCAAGTTACTGTTTTTTCACCATCAACTGAAACTTCGGCTATTTATAAAGCGGAAATAAAAGAAAAGAAAGTTGCTCTTACGTTTAATATTAGTTGGGGAGAAGAGAAAGCAATTCCTATTTTAGATGTACTTAAAGAAAAGGATATAAATAATGCTACTTTCTTTTTATCAGCGTCCTGGGCAGAAAGGCACCCTGATATTGTTGAAAGAATCGTTAAAGACGGACATGAAATTGGCAGTCACGGTTATCGGTATGAAAATTATCCTGGCTGGGAAGACGATAAAGTTCGTAAAGATATCCAAAGAGCTCACCAAACACTTTACGATTTAACCAACAAAGCGCCAACACTTCTCCGCCCACCTAACGGTAATTTTGATAAGAGAGTTTTAGAAATTGCTGAAACGCAAAAGTATAAATTAATCCACTGGAGTGTGAACTCTCACGACTATAGTAACCCAGGCACTGACCAAATCGTAAGCAATGTAATGGACAATGTTAGTGGTGGGGATATTGTTTTATTCCATGCCTCCGATACAGTAAAGCAAACACATAAAGCATTACCTACTATAATCAATCAGCTAAAAAGCAAAGGTTATAAGTTCGTATCTGTATCTGAATTAATTGCAAATACAGACACGAAAAGTGAAGAAATTTAAATAGACGTAAACGAACGTGATTTTTTAGTGTATATAAATTTAACATATAAATTCTTCAAAAAAGGTTAGTTTCTACTTAAATTAACGTAATGAGCCCTTCGCTTTTCATTACATTATTTTAGTAAAAACTAACCTCTGTTTTATTTGCTTTCCTTTTTTGAAATAAGACGGTGCAAAATTAGTAACTGCCAAGTATTAGCTACAATAATTGGTGTTAAGTAGACCCATAACCATTTCGGATCATTTACACGTAAAGCAGGTAACCATTCCACCGTTGTTACAACAATAAGGAAAAATAACGCTGGAATAAATGCTCCAAAATTCGTTTGTTTACTTTTAATGTAAGCAATAATTAAACCATAGATAAGTAAAAACAACGGAACTAACGTATACCCTAAAAACGTTTCTCCCTCTGTCGCAAAGGCTGTATATCGGAAATACACAAGACCTTGAAGAACAAAGGCAACTAAAACTATTTGAATCATACTCCACGTTTTCGCAGTTTTAAAAACTCCTAAAGCAAATCGGTGAACCGTTAAATAAGCAAAGAACCCCATCTGGCTTATTAAACTCCACATCGCACCGATGCCAAATAACCATACTAACACGAGAATAAAATCAACAAACTCTCCTGCCATTAAACCTTCCCAATATGTTTGAAAATCTAATAATAAACCTACAATGAGGCCACTAGTAGCACCTATTAATAACGTTGAAAAAAATAAAAAAACTACCTTTCTTGAATTCACGCTAAGGTTTCCTCCATCTAATATAATTTTCGAATTGATTGTATCAATATAGTAATTAAAAAGCTAGTAATCAGCTTAGCCTATCTATTCATTATTTTTTCAATTCCAACAATACAATGGATAAACTTTGCTCTTTTGTATCATATTAAAACTGAAATGATACGGAAAGGGGCGAACACCTTGAAAAGCTTTATGAAGCTCCTCTTATTAGTAACTATAATTTTAATGGCTAGCTGTGCCACAGTAGAGGATCAAGGAAATCAACCTGACTATGAGAGCACTAAACAGATGATGGTTGATATGCTAAAAACTGATGAAGGTAAAGAAGCAGTTCAGGAGATTTTAAAGGATGATGAAGTTAGACAAGAATTAGTTATGGACCAAGCTTTTGTTAAAGAAACGATTCAACAAGTATTAACATCTGAACAAGGTAAAGAATTTTGGGAAGAGGTCATGGAGGATCCTGAATTCGCGAAAGCTTTCGCCGAAAGTATTCAAGAACAAAACCAAATATTATTAAAAAGTTTAATGAAAGATCCAGAATATCAAGAGATGATGATGGATATTTTACAAGACCCAGAAATGGAAGA
>SKSA01000024.1 GCA_007118195.1 Anaerobacillus sp.
AACTCAAAACTCAAAACTAACCATCGAAGCTCAACCCAGGCAAATCAAAACTCAAAACTAAGATTTTTAAACGCTTGTCATGCTAGTCTGCATATTGTGTAAGACAGTCTCATATAGTGGTAGTGCGGATAGGAGGGAACTATTTTGAACGTGGTAACGGGTGAGGAAATGCACCAAATCGATCGCTACGCCATTGAAGAAATTGGGTTAAAAGAAGAGTTACTAATGGAAAATGCAGGTCTTGCGTTTGTAAATTGTATATTACCATTGTTAGACAAGAAGGCAAATAGAGTAGCTGTACTCATAGGTGTTGGAAATAACGGTGGTGATGGTTTTGTTATTTCTAGGTCTTTGTTAGAAAAGGGATTTCAAGTGGATGTTTGGCTAATTCCTCCTTTGCATAAGGTAAAAGGCACGGCAAGATACCATATGGAAGTATTCGAAAAGTGTGGGTATGAATGTTTGAACTTTGACAGTTTTTCATATGAACAGTTTTTAGAAAAGTTAATGGGCTCTACACATGTGATTGATGCAATGCTTGGAACGGGGGTACGTGGCTCTATACGATCTCCGTATAAGGAGATTATCCGAGCAGTCAATGAACTAGATTGTACCGTCATTTCTGTCGATCTGCCTAGTGGTCTACCTTCAGATGGGAGTTGTGAGGTTGGAGAAGCTATTAAAGCTACTCATACTGTCACGCTTCAATGTCCGAAGCTTAGCGCTTTTACGTATCCGGCTAGAGAGTATTATGGTGAGCTTTCTGTTGTTGATATTGGAATACCTAAGCGAGCCATTAACGAAATTTCTAAAACACGCTTCCTATGGACTGAAGAAGATGTAAAACGTACGTTGCCGGTAAGAAAGCCATCATCACATAAAGGAAGTCATGGTAAAGGGCTAATTATTGCGGGCTCAAAAACGATGACTGGAGCACCGGTATTAACTACGAAAGCATGCCACCGATTAGGTGCAGGGCTAGTCACATTAGCGATACCTGATGTAGCCCATGAGATTGTTGCTAGTCAAATCATTGAAGCGACATTTCACCTTTGTTCATCGAAAAATGGGGAGATTGATGACATCAATCTTTCTCGCGAGCAATTAAAAGATAGGTATGATGCGGTTGCAATTGGACCAGGGATTGGTCGTAAAAATACAGGTGATTTTTTAGAAGCGTTATTAACTGATTTTCAAAAACCGATTGTCATTGATGCTGATGGGCTTTATTATTTGAAGGAATATCTTTCAACGTTACGTACACGAAAAGGGGCCACCGTTTTAACACCCCATTTTGGTGAGTTTGCCTTTTTAACAAATCAAAGTATCAAATCGGTCGAAGAAAATCGTTTTCAGCTTGCTAAACAATTTGCTATGCAATATGGTGTCTACCTTCTTTTAAAAGGACCTTATACGATTGTGACAACACCTAAAGGAGAGCAGTTTATCAATACAAGTGGAAACAGTTCTTTAGCAAAAGGTGGTTCTGGTGATGTGCTTACTGGAATGGTGTTAGCTTTAGTGATGCAACAAGATGATTTACAACCTGCCATTAGTAATGCTGCGTTTCTTCATGGTAAAGCTGCGGATTTTTTAACTAGTCATGGGTTTAGTCCATTAGGCGTCATTGCTTCTGATCTAGTTGAAGTAATCCCGAAAGTTTTAAATCGATGTTAAAACCGTTATCACAACTACCGATAGAATTCCCTCCTTTGTCGTCTAAATGAGACAAAGGGGTTGAGAATGAATGAAAAAAACAATTGCACTTATGTTCTCGTTCATATTACTTCTAGGGATGTTGACAGCTTGCGGCGAGAAAACACAGGAAGATATCATCGAAGAATTAGGAAATAAAATAAAAGATATGTCAGGCTATAAAGCTGAGGCCATGATGACATTGGAAACAGGGAAAGAGCCACAACAATATGAGGTAGAAATTTGGCATATGCAACCGAGCTATTATCGTGTCGCTTTAAACAATGCTCAAAAAGAACAAAGCCAAATTATTTTAAGAAATGATGAAGGGGTATTCGTTTTAACACCTGCTTTAAATAAAAGTTTCCGTTTCCAAAGTGATTGGCCAGAAAACAATAGCCAAGTTTATTTATACGAATCTATCGTCAATGACATCTTAATGGACCCTGAAAGAACGTTTACAGCAACAGATGATTATTATATTTTTCAAACAAAAACGAACTACACAAATAAAAACTTACAACAGCAAGAAATTACACTTAATAAAAAAGATTTAACACCTGTGTCAGTAAAAATTATGGATGTTGAATTAAAAGTGTTAGTAACGGTTGACTTTAAAGACTTCAAACTAAACGCTAGCTTCAATGATGGTGACTTTGATATGGACCGTAATATGACAGGTGCTCAATTAGAAAGCCTTCCGGCGATGGCCCAGGAAAGTGATGAACCGCTGACACCATTGTTCCCAATGTATGTTCCGGATGGAACGGTGTTAAACGACTCAAAAGAAGTGAATATTGATGAAGGTAAGCGAATTGTTTTATCATACACTGGTGATCAAAACTTTACGTTAATTCAACAAAGAAGTCGGGTGCAGCAAGCGAGTACACCGATGCATATTACCGATGGTGAGCCTGTTGATTTAGGATTTACAATTGGGGTTCTTTCTAGCGAAGGGCAAGTAAAATCAGTGAATTGGTCTTATGAAGGAGTAGATTTCTTCTTAGCTTCGCAAGACTTAAGTACTGAAGAGATGCTTTCCATCTCAAAGTCAGTGTATGGCACACAAGTGAAGTAAAAAAATGAACTAGAAAAAGCAGGCCCAAAGATTGAGGAGGGTCTGCTTTTTTGATGAAGGATAAATAGTATTAAGAAAACATTCTAATTGAGCCTCTTTCATGAATATTACCCTTCTTGAGAAAAATTTAACAGTGGCTATTTTTGAATTCAATATTGACAATCGAACATGTGGCATTATGATTATCATATATAATAGAAGTTTAGTTCGTTTTGAAAAGGAGTGCCCTTTGTTGGAGAACTTGAATTTGTTTTATCGGGATACGTGGGTAGAGATCGATCTTGATGCGATAGAGCATAACGTTAAATGTATAAAAAAGACGTTGCCAAATGATGTGAAAATTATGGCGGCGGTGAAAGCGAACGGCTATGGTCACGGAGCTGTTCATGTGGCAAAAGCGGCGATAAACGCTGGTGCGAATTATTTAGGAGTGGCAATTTTAGATGAGGCAATTGCATTACGGAAGCAAGGTATCGATGCTCCGATTTTAGTTCTTGGTTGGGTAAGGCCGAGTGATATTAATTTTGCTGCTAAGAATAATATCGCATTAACGGTTTTTCAAGAAGAGTGGCTAAAAGAAGCAAAACAATACCTTCAAAAAGATCTCATTTGTTCATTTCACTTGAAAATCGACACTGGTATGGGCAGGATTGGAATAAGAACGAAAAATGAAGGAAAAGCTGTAATTGATTGCATAAAAAGTGATGACCAATATGTGTTGGAAGGTGTTTATACGCATTTTGCGACTGCTGACGAAAAAAACCTAGACTATTTTCAAATGCAATACAATCGCTTCCTTGATATGCTTGAATGGTTGAAGGAATATGAGGTCAATGTTCCGTACATTCATTGTGGGAATAGTGCAGCGACAATAAGGTTTCCATCTAAAATGTTTACGATGACAAGAGTAGGTATTTCCATGTACGGTCTCGCTCCGGCTAAGGAGATTGAAGACGAATTTCCTTTTGCTTTAAAAGAGGCATTTTCTCTTAGAAGCAAAATAATTCATGTAAAAGAAGTTAATAGTAATGAAGGAATAAGTTATGGGGCAACCTATAAGGCAGAGGGTAAAGAGTGGATCGCGACAATCCCAGTTGGATATGCAGATGGATGGCTTCGTCAAAATAGCAATAACGGCTATGTCCTTGTCGATGGCCAAAGAGCACCAATCGTTGGAAGAGTATGTATGGACCAAATGATGGTAAAACTGAATAAAAACGTTGCTATCGGGACCGAAGTAACTTTAATTGGCCAACAAAACGATGAAGTGATCGCGATTGATGAGGTGGCTTGTCGACTCGGGACGATTAATTACGAAATTCCATGCATGATTAGTTACCGAGTACCGAGAGTTTTTATGAAGAATGGGGAAATTATAACAATTAATAATGAAGTTTTCTAAAAGAACCTTGAATTAGCAGGAATGAAGTAGAATTTTGGCGAATATTTATCATGAAAGAAACAAGATAGGTCTTTGCAAAACAGTATAGGTAATGCTATGATTATTGATGGATATAATTAAATTTAAGTTGTAGGTGTACGTTGGAGGTGTTTTTGTGTCTGATAACACAAAGAGAATCACGGTAAGCTTACCACAACATTTATTAAATGAGGTTGATGGCTTGATTAAACGAGAAAATGTAAACCGAAGTGAATTTATTTCCCAAGCTACAAAAGCGTATATTCGTGAGAAAAAGAAGCGGCAAATTAGAGAAACAATGCAACAAGGTTACATGGAAATGGCCAAAATTAATTTAAATATTGCTTCAGAAGCTTTTCTTGCTGAGGAGGAAGCAGAACACACACTAGACCGCCTAGTTAGTGGGGTGTAGATTTTGATTGTAAAACGTGGCGACGTTTATTTTGCTGACCTCTCACCAGTTGTTGGTTCGGAGCAGGGGGGAGTAAGGCCTGTTCTCATCATTCAAAATGATATCGGAAATCGGTTTAGCCCAACAGTCATCGTCGCAGCAATTACAGCTCAGATCCAGAAGGCGAAACTACCAACACATGTAGAAATCAATGCAAAACGTTATGGTTTTGATCGCGATTCGGTCATATTATTAGAACAAGTTCGTACAATTGATAAGCAGCGCCTAACAGATAAAATTACTCATCTAGATGATGATATGATGACTCGGGTGAATGAGGCGTTACAAATCAGTCTCGGACTCATTGATTTTTAACTTTTAAAGAAATAATTTTATACGATCGGTAAGGAAAGTTGCTAAATGATAAACGAGCAACTTTTTTTATTTGGTTAAAATAAAATTTAGATTTTTCTGATAAAATATAAGTGTAGGTCCTTAGGATGTTATAATGTCCGACTTAAAACCTGATGCTAAAGTCGCTTGTACATAAAAAAGCCGATAATTCTTTGCATCAAACTAGCAGAAATGAAATAATATTAGAAACGCACTTGAGAGGAGAAGAAAAAAATGAAGCCTTCTGTTACGAAACTAATTGAAACGAAAAGAGAAATCATTATTGAAGATTGGTTAAACAAAGTAGAGGAAGTGAGAAGGGAGCATCATTTAGAGAATATCTCTGATCATGTATATACGAATACGAATAAGGAATTTGTGGAGATTATTTTAAGTGCTGTTGGCCATGGACAAGAATTATGTGATGAACAATTAAGTCAATTTACGGAAAGGCTTATTCAAGTTGGTTGGCCTTTATCGTATTTGACACGTGGCCTGCAAACATTTAGGAAAGTAATTTTAGATACATTATTTGAAGATGGTATTGATGGTAAGCGGAATTTCGAGATTTATTATGAGGTTGAAGATTGGGTTGACCAAATCGTCAATACACTCGTAAATGAATATTCGGGTTCGTGGGAGAATACTATATTTTTACAAAAGATGGCCTTGAAAGAGCTGTCAGCACCGCTTATCCCTGTGTTCGAACATATAAGTGTCATGCCTCTTATTGGAACAATCGATACAGAGAGAGCAAAGCTCATTATGGAAAATCTATTAAATGGAGTTATTGAACACCGATCACAAGTGGTGTTAATTGATATTACTGGAGTTCCTGTTGTTGATACGATGGTTGCTAATCATATTATTCAAGCTTCAGAAGCGGTACGGTTAGTAGGTGCTGATTGCATTTTAGTAGGAATTCGACCGGAAATAGCTCAAACGATTGTTAATTTAGGGATCGACCTTTCACAATTTCCAACGAAAAGTACGTTGAAAAAAGGTATTGCAAGTGCTTTGGAAATGACGAAAAAAACAATTGTGAAGCTTGAAAACTAGTTAAGGAGAGGTAAGTAATGAGGATACCTATTTTAAAGCTAAAGGAATATTTACTAGTTTCCGTTCAAATCGAACTAGATGATCAAACGGCATTGCAATTTCAGGAAGATATCTTGAATAAAATTCATGAAGAAGGTTCTCGTGGTGTTGTAATTGATCTTACGTCGGTTGATTTCATTGATTCTTTTATTGCTAAAGTGTTAGGGGACGTCGTTGACATGTCCAATTTAATGGGGGCAAAGGTGGTTTTGACTGGTATTCAACCAGCTGTTGCGATTACATTAGTCGATATGGGGATTTTAATGCACGGCGTTCCTACTGCGCTTGATTTAGAGCAAGGCTTGGAAAAATTACAGCTGGAACTGGAGGGATAGAGATGTCCCAAACCTGTGTTGAAGTAAGAAGTGAATGGAGCATTGTGGCAGCGAGACAAGCCGGAAGAGCGGTGGCCAAGGAGATTGGTTTCGGCTCTGTCGATCAAGCGAGAATTACGACGGCAATTTCTGAACTTGCTAGAAACATATATTTATATGCAAAAGTCGGTGAAATCTGTATTGAAAAAGTGGTTGATGCTAATAAAGTAGGAGTCAAAGTATCAGCTTCTGATGATGGCCCAGGAATAAAAGATTTACGAAGGGTGATGGAAGATGGATATACAACATCAGGTGGGTTAGGAGCAGGGTTGCCTGGTGTGAAGCGACTAATGGATGAGTTTTTTATCGATTCAAAAGAAGGAGAAGGAACGAAAATTCATGCCGTAAAATGGCTCCGTTAGAAAGGGGAGAAGTATGGAAAAGACCGAAGTGAGCTTACATGAAATGTACAAATCCATTCTTGAAGGGTATTTGCATACAGGTAGCGAGCATGCTCTTTACGAAGCCCAACAATTTTCTAGGCAATTAATAAAGGAAAGTATGTCTCCAGAGGAAATGGTCAATCTCCATATAGCGGTAGTACAAGGGCTGATTCCACACTTACCTACAGAAGTGTTGGCAGCGAATGATTTTCTTCTAGAGGTGATGGTCAGCTACGGATTAGCCTACAGGGAGCATCAAAGTTTAAGAGATCGTCAAAAACAGTTGGAATCTGAATTAGCGGTTGCAGCCAAAATGCAACGAGAATTACTTCCAAAAGACATTCCGAAGAATCCCGCATTAGACATCGGCATTAAAACCGTTGCCGCTGATGTGGTCAGTGGTGACTATTATCATTTTATTGAAGATGAGAATGACCATATTGGTGTAGGGGTAGCAGACATCATCGGAAAAGGTGTGCCGGCTGCACTGAGCATGTCGATGATTAAATATGCCATTGACAGCTTACCTGAACAACGCTTGCAACCGAGTGCTTTACTTGAAAATTTAAATAGGGTAGTCGAGCAAAATATCAGCTCCAATATGTTTATAACGATGATTTACGGCTTATATGATTTAAATAAGCATACATTTCATTATTCAGGAGCTGGGCATGAGCCGGGCTTTTATTACAATCATAGTTCCCGGGAATTTGTTGATTTAAAGACAAAGGGCATTGTTCTTGGTGTAATGAAGAAAGCTAAATTTAAAGAATATGAGCAAAAGTTAGAGCCGGGCGATTTAGTTATACTTCTTTCTGATGGAGTGACTGAGTGTAGAGCAGAAAATGCTTTTATCGAAAGAAGTGATATTGTAAAAATGATCAATAAATATGTACATTTATCAGCGCAAGAAATCGTCGAAAACGTGTATTCGGAATTAGAAAAATTCCAAAATTTTGAATTACAAGATGATTTTACTTTAATGATTTTAAGACGAGAAGTTTAAAAGGTAAATGCTTGTGGTATATAAAAAGTGTGAATGAGGAGGGTAATGATGAATTTAGAAATTAAACACATCGAAAAAGAGGGAAAACAATTTTTATTTCTTCAAGGGGAAATTGATGTTTATACGTCCGAAACACTTAAACAGTCTCTACTTCCTTTAACTGCACAAGAAGGGAACGAAGTAATCGTCGATTTTTCCGATGTAAATTATATTGATAGTACTGGTTTAGGGATTTTCATTGGTGCATTAAAATCAACGCATAACCACGAAAGTTCTATGAAACTCACTGGAATGGCCGAAAGAGTAAGAAGGCTTTTTAAAATTACGGGATTAGATGAAATCATCGACATCGAAGAAAGTGAGAGGGAGGAAGCGAAGTGAGTCAAACATCTGATTTTTTAGAGATGAAAGTACCGGCGAAACCTGAATATGTTGGTGTTATTCGCTTAACGATATCTGGAGTCGCTAATCGGTTGGGCTATACGTACGATGACATTGAAGATATAAAAATCGCCGTTGCTGAAGCGTGTACGAATGTTGTCAACCATGCCTATGAGGAGCAGGCGGGTCAAATGACAGTCGGTTGCGGGGTGTATGAAGACCGGTTAGAGATTATGGTCGCAGATCGCGGACAAAGTGCATCTGTTGATGTGTTAAAAGGTAGTGTAGGACCGATTAGCGCTAATAAACCTGTGACCCAGTTAAAAGAAGGTGGACTAGGTTTATTTCTCATTGATACCTTAATGGATAAAGTAGAAATTAATAATGATAATGGTGTGATTATCGTTATGACGAAGTTTCTACAAAGAGGTGAGGTGGAACAGAATGTCGGAGGGATCTCAGCAACAACCACTGATCGACAATAGTGTAGAAGATTTAATTATACAATTTCAAAATACGAAGTCGGAAGAGGTTCAAACAGAGCTGGTTAAAAAATATGAAGGGTTAGTCCATACGTTAGCGAAAAAGTTTTCAAAAGGTAGAGAGTATGATGATGACTTAATTCAAGTAGGGATGATCGGTCTTTTAGCTGCCCTACGTAGGTTTGATCCAACATTTGGCCGTAGCTTTGAATCTTTTGCCGTGCCAACAATTATCGGAGAAATCAAAAGGTATTTAAGAGATAAAACATGGAGCGTTCATGTTCCGAGAAGAATTAAAGAATTAGGACCTAAAATTAAAAACGCTGTTGAAAAATTAACGACTGAATTACAACGCTCTCCTAAGGTTGCTGAGATTGCAAGCTATTTAGATGTATCTGAAGAAGAAGTGTTAGAAACGATGGAGATGTCCAAAAGCTATCAAGCGCTTTCTGTTGATCGTTCCATTGAAGCGGACCAAGAAGGTGGTGCAGTAACACTATTAGATTTAGTTGGTGCCACTGATGCTGGGTTTGAAAAGACAGATCAGCAAATGTTAATTGAAAAAGCTTTTTCTGTGTTAACGGATAGGGAAAAGCAAATTTTATATTGTACTTTTTATGATGAACTTAGTCAAAAGGAAACCGGTGAGAAATTAGGCATCTCTCAAATGCACGTCTCGCGTCTACAAAGAAGGGCATTAGAAAAATTGAAAGACTCGTTGCCGATAAAACCGTCGGAGTGTTTGTAAAATGAGCAAATCGCAATTATTTAACAATGTAGAAATCGCTTCGTTTCAAGAAGCGAAAAACAACAACTCCTGGTGCGGGGACGGTTTTTTTTGTGTCGAAACAGATGAATACTTTATTTGTGCAGTTTCGGATGGGCTTGGTAGTGGCCAGTTAGCGCATGATGCGTCTCAAATAGTCATTTCTTATATTAGGGACAACCATCATGAGCCGCTTACTTTCTTGATGGATAACTGTAATAAATTATTAGTAAATAAACGAGGGGTCGTTCTTTCGATTGTGAAAGCTGACTTTAAAAATAAAGAAATCATTTATAGCAATACAGGCAATATAAATTGTATTTTTTATGCAGCTGACGGTGTTTTAACGAGAACGATACCAAAGCGAGGTTTTCTTTGTGGTAGAAAATTATCTTTTACTACACAACATATCCCTTATGGTAAGGGGATGAGGTTTATCATTTTTACTGACGGCATTGAATTACATTCCTCTTTACACAACATGATTGCAAAAGAAGATAAAATTTCTGGTGTCATTAATTTAGTGAAGGGAAGAGCAACCCTGAAAGAAGATGACATTACATTTTTGGCTGGAGATATTTTTCGATAAGAAATTTGAATTTGTATATTAATGAATTTGATAATGAGATGTTCCTGCGTCTGCTCCTGCGGTTACACGTCGCAAACCTTCATGAATCTTTCTCCAAGAGGTATTTCATGAGGTTATTGAAGTCAGTATGCTAGTAATGCTTCGAAGCGTGCATCCTCGTCGCAAAGTATCATGGAGTAATCTCAAAGGATATATTCCGTGGTGTGACCCACGGTCAGTAGCTTGGTGACGGGTAAACCGTCATGATGGTTTTGTATGAAGGGCGGCTTATTTGTAAGTCGTCTTTATTTTTAGTGTAAGAAAATATAAAATAGATACCATGTTGAAAGTTTCTCGAACGTACAACATGGATGTTGTGGTTAGTTGTTATATAGCATAGAGAGAGAAATCGACCGTCAATTTACATGCCAAATGGTGACGGAAAACCGTCATGGTGGTTTTGTATACAGTACATATATTCAAGGAAGTTGGTGTTGATTAATGGAAGAGAAAAGACAAAGTATGTTGCAGTTACTTACTAAAGAAACGTCTTTTTCAAGTAAAGCAATTCAAAATGTAGTGTCATTAATTGAGGAAGGGAATACGGTACCGTTTATTGCGCGATATCGAAAAGAGTTAACGGGCTCCCTTGACGAAGTGCAAATTAGAACTATAGTCGATAGATGGACATACATAAATAACTTAGAAACGAGAAAAGAAGAAGTAGTTCGTCTTATTCAAGAACAGGACAAGCTGACAGAAGAACTTCACGGTAAAATTTTAAAAGCTAC
>SKSA01000201.1 GCA_007118195.1 Anaerobacillus sp.
AAAACTACCCCTTCCCCACAAATGCTTGAATCGCTTGCAGGTGCTCTTTTGATTTACCAGCTTTTCGTTGGGCTTCTACTTCCATTCGAAGAACTTCGGTTAAGGATTGATCAAACGATGAGTACATATTTTTTTTCATTAAGCCGAAAGCAGTTAAAGGCACTTGTTTTAATTTATTAACGAAGTCTGTTGGTGCGCCGATGTTATTTATTAAGCCGAAGCGCAATGCTTCTTCAGCGGTCACCGCCTCACCTAAGCAAAGTTCGAGTGCTTTTTGAATACCAACAATTCTCGGTAAAAAATAAGAGGCGCCAGCATCAGGGACCAGACCGATATTTAAAAAGCTAATCGCCATTTTGGCATCAGAACTTGCGTATCGGAAATCGCATGCTAGAGCTAGACTTAAGCCCGCACCAACAGCAATGCCGTTCATATACGCGACGATGGGCTTATTAATATTGGCGATTATCTCAATTAATTGGTTGTACGTATGAGCCAAATAATCACCGTGGTCAAAAGAAGCAAGCTGTTCAAGTGGTATACTTTTTAAATCGGCACCACTTGAAAAAGCCCCATCTTTCCCTTGTAAAATAATCACCTTAATCTTTTCATCATTTCCAGCCTTTGTAAAAGCTTGTTGTAAATCTTCATGCATTTCTGTATTAATCGCATTTTTCACTTCAGGACGATTTAAAGTAATCGTTGCGACTTGATCGTGACATTCATATAAAACGGTACCGTTTTTCATTAAGTTCATCTCCTTTTAGGTAGTTTAACTGTGCCACTCCAACGCTTGTCGGAGCTAACCAAGGCGCTTGCGCTTTTCTTAATAGAAATACAAACACTACCTACCTAAATTTCTCTAGCAATGACTGTTCCCTCATAGATTGCTCTTTTAGCATCGAGGTCACCAGCCTCTTTTGCACCACCGATGATGTGGACCTTTTTCTCTTTTTCTTTAAGACGATCAAATAAATTTCTATTTGGAAGTTGGCCACTAGCATAAACGATTAAATCTGCCTTGACGGATTGCTCTTCTCCATTAATAGAAAAAGTAATCGCTTCTTCGTTAATCATTTTATACTCGCTTATCCCACCGATCATCTTTATTTGCTTCATTTTAAGTTCCATTAACGTTGCCCAACGGGTCGTTTTACCGATTCCTCTAGCAAATGAATTTCCGCGTTGTAGCATCGTAATATTTTTAGCACCTTTGTCTTTTAAAAGAATCGCTAAGTCGCAAGCTACACCGCCGCCACCAATGATAACGATATTTTCTCTTGCGGCGATCTTACCTTCAAAAATATCTTTATAAGACACGACATTTTCCCGATCTACGCCATCAATATCTGGTTTTCGAGGAAGAATTCCTGTCGCAATCACAATTTCATCCGCTTCATCAATCAGTAAATCACGATCGTCAATTTTATGTTTTAGTCGCACCTGTACATTCAGTTTTTGAAGTTGTTTGTCGTAATAACGGAGGGTTTCATGAAATTCATTTTTACCAGGAACAATTTTCGAAAAATTGAGTTGGCCCCCAATTTTATCACTTTCGTCAGCAACGACAACGCTATGACCACGCAGGGCCAACACCCGGGCTGCTTCTAAGCCGCCTGGTCCAGCTCCAATAACGAGAATACGCTTTTTTGTCTTGGTAGGAACAAGCTGTAATTCTAGTTCTCTACCCGCCTCTGGATTG
Source organism: Anaerobacillus sp. (assembly GCA_007118195.1). Lineage (GTDB taxonomy): Bacteria > Bacillota > Bacilli > Bacillales > Anaerobacillaceae > Anaerobacillus. Next base: position 1,703 of record SKSA01000201.1, read on the forward strand.
ACGAGGCAAGAAGCCGGCTTTAAATCGAAAATATGATCAAGACAAGCTTGATTACAGGCAATACACGTATTAATGTCATCGACGTTACCGGCGATTGTCTTTGAAACAATCGCTGGATCTGCTAAAAATGGGCGTGCCATTGAAATGAGGTCTGCTGCACCTTTTTCTAAAATTGCATTCGCGTCTATAGGATTATTAATTCGGTTACTAGTAATGACCGGTATCGATACACATTGTTTGATCGCAGTAGCAACGGGAACGAAATTATTCCGAGGAACTTTCATTGATATCGTCGGCACTCGCGATTCATGCCAGCCAATGCCGATATTTAACATATCTACACTAGCTTTTTCAAGCTGTTGTGCCCATTGTTTCGTTTCTTCCTCAGTGGTACTATTTTCGATCAAATCTACTCCTGACATTCGGAAAATAACCGGATAGTTTTCGCCAACAGCATTACGAACGGCTTTCACAATCTCTAAAGAAAAACGAATTCGGTTTTCGAAACTTCCCCCCCACTCATCGGTACGCTTGTTTGTAACGGGTGAAGTAAATTGATTAATTAAATAACCTTCAGATCCCATAATTTCAACTGCATCAAAACCTGCTGCATTTGCCCTTCTTGCTCCACTGGCAAATGCAGCAATCGTTTCCTTCACTTGCTCACCGTTTAATGCAACGGGGACATCTGGATTAATTGGTGACTTTATTACTGAAGGAGCAACGACATCATAGCCAGTGAAAGCTTTGTACGCATATCTTCCCGCATGAAAGAGCTGGAGGGCAATTCTTCCACCTTCCTTATGAACGGCGTTGGTCAACGGCTTCCAATAATCAACATCGTCCTCCTTATAGATCGACATGAAATGGGCTCCTCCACTACCTTCAGGACAAACGGCAGCGCCACCGGTAACCATTAACCCGATGTGATGTTTCGCTCTTTCTTTGTAAAAAGCAATTAACTTTTCTAATCCATTTTCCTCACCTTCTAAGCCAACATGCATCGATCCCATAACGACCCGAGTTGGCAACGTTAACTGATTAATCGTTATCGGACTAAGTAACGTTTCGTAGGACACATAAAAACCTCCTTTTTATTAATCCTTAAATGGTTTAAGGGTTATAGACC
>SKSA01000174.1 GCA_007118195.1 Anaerobacillus sp.
AATGGTTTTAGGGTTATAGACCCCCACCTCAACGCGTAGCGTAGGTGGGAACTTTTAATCAGGTGGAGTCGAGACTCCATCTGATTTCTCGATGTTTCAGCTTGCTGAAACGAGTTCGCTTTAATGCTGTTTTCGTTAATACTATTGCTTTTTTGACTTTTTTAGAATACATGAGCATTTAAGATTCAAGGATGTGGCGTTAAGATGATTAAAGGTATATCGTTTGAAAAGGGAGTTTTTTTTATTGGGAAGCGCCATGTTTCATGTGGTTATGATGAAAACGGCAGAATTGTTGATTGGGTAAAACCATTAAATAGTAAAGCGTTTCTTCAAGTATTAAAAAAGGTAATATGGACGATGCCATGTTCATTTAAAATTATATCGTTTGTTTTTCTTTCATTAATTTTTGTGCCGAAGGCTTTTCTAATTTTAGGGTATGAGATTTTATGGGGGGGACTTCCATTTTACTTTCTTTTTTATTTTATGTATGGAACTCACTTTATTTTCCCGGTAGGGTTACGAAAATTTCATGGCGCAGAACATAAAGTTTTTAGTTATCGCGGTATGAAGACTTTAGGAAATCTGAAGGATATAAAACAGGCGAAAATTACCAATCGTTATTGTTCAACGAATTTAGTCGTTGTATATTTTAGTAGTGTACTACTGTTGTTAACTATCTTTATTCGCCTATATTCTTTTCCAACGGCATTAGCATATGCTTCATACGGGGCATTTTTATTAGCTCCTCTCGTGAATTCGCAGCTAAACCGAAAAGTGATGAAGTGGGTGAAGAACTACGTCTTAACTGTTTCGTTTTTTTTACAAGAAAAGTTAACGACGACAGAGCCTGATGATTTTCATATTAAAACAGCCATTCGGTCGTATCGAAGGTTAGCGCTAAGAGAATTCCCAAATGAACTACGAATAAAACGTAAACAAAAGGAGGAGGAACAGAAAATGGCTATTGTAGATATAACCATTATTCCGATAGGAACTGAGGGACCTAGTGTTAGTAATTATGTTGCAGAAATTCATAAAGTTTTAGAAACGTATCAAGATCGAGTAAATTATAAACTCACACCGATGAGTACGATCATTGAAGGAGAGTTATCCGTTTTATTTGAAGTGATCCAAGCTTTACATGAAGTCCCTTTCACAAAAGGTATTAAGAGGGTTGCCACAAACATCCGAATAGATGATCGCCGTGATAAATTAGCGACAATGTCAGAGAAGCTCAGTAGTGTAGAAAAAAAGCTTCAAAAAGAAAGCGAAGCTAAAAGTAGTGAATAAATAAAATAGGCTGTTTAGAAAACAGAAAAGAGCAAGTGCTAAAATAAAAAGAGGTTGTTCAAATGAACAATCTCTTTTTATTGCGGGATTTAGCAGCGCGGATGTCGCTTATGATCCAGAAAGGATTGAAAAAATTGTCATAACTGAAAACCACCCGAAAACAGCAAATGATAAAAAGGAAAATGCTGCTCCAAATAGGTTTTTGCGACGGAATTCACGTAAAATTCCAAATCCACTCAGAATCGCAACGAATAACGTAATAATGCCTAAAACCATCCTGAAAGAACCCCCTTATATTACTATGTAGTTTAGCTTATTATTGACTTTACCTTGAACTTTAAACAATTTAGTGCTCATATATGTTATTCTAATTGTTTTCAAATCGTTTGTCGAGGATAACTTTAGTAACGTGTTAATGTTGGTAATATCGCTACTTCTATTCTTCTTGATTATAAATAAAAAATAACATTTATATTATATGCATCAGCAATCCCTTCTATTAATTGTTGATGATAACGTTCAACAAAATAGATCGTTTTCGTAGCTCCTCTATCAATAGCGACTAAATGTTCATCCATCTGCTCTAAAGCAGCTGAAACGTCTTTCTCATTATTTCCTGAAGTTGTAAAAGGTATGATCAATTCTTCATATAAATAAGATTTATCACTATAAGAAATAAAACCAAAGTCAGTAAAAACTGATTTTTGCTCAGGAGTTTCTATTTTAAATAAAGAATATTTAGCATCGAAAACATCTTCCTTTTGAAAGAACCCAATAAAAAAATCAACGTCTTTCTCATTGGTAATAATTACCCCATAATCATAAACTTCTAAGTTATGTTCTTTAATGAAAGAAGCGACCTTTTTATTTTTACGAGAAATTTCAGTTGTTTCTTTAGTTAGCTCTAATCCAATTGTTTTTCTCATTGATACACACCACTTTTCTTTTTACTATTAGAAAGTTATTTTAAGAGATTACATTTGACGACTGAGATGATCGAACAAGCCTCTAAAGTTCGATAGAAATTTAAAGCGAAGTGAGAGAAATCAGTCGTCAAAAATGGCTTAGCAGAAAACGTGTCTGCATTATTCTTTATTAAATTTTTGAAACCTTCTTTATTAAAGTGTAAAATAAAAGACAACAAACATGCAAAGGAGACGAATTATTATGGAATGGAAACAACTTCCGTTAGGTCCGTTACAAACGAACGCCTACGTTTTATTCGATGAAAACAAAGAGGCTGTAATCTTTGATCCAGGTGGGGAAGGAACAAAATTAAATACATTGTTAGAGGCAGAAGGATTAACCCCAAAAGCGATATTACTTACTCACGCTCATTTTGATCATATCGGAGCTGTTGATGATGTTAAAAATTTTTGGGAAATTCCAGTTTACATACACCATCTTGAAAAAGATTGGCTTACAGATGCCACGAAAAATGGCTCCGCTTTATTTTTAGGTAATAATGCAATAACAGCAAGTGATGCAGATTTTTTAATTAAAGAAGAAGGGCAGTTAGACATCGGCTCTTTTAGCTTTGAAGTATTTGAAACCCCGGGGCATTCTCCTGGTAGTGTTTCATACTACTTAAAAGAGGTAGGGATTGTATTTTCTGGAGATGCTTTATTTGCAGGGGGAATAGGAAGAACTGATTTACCTGGTGGTAGCTATGAAGTATTAATGGATAGTATAAATAATAAATTGATGGAGCTTCCAGAAGAAACAGTGGTAGCGAGTGGACACGGCCCAGTAACGACCGTTAGGAATGAAATGGATTCAAATCCGTTTTTAAGAGGCGTATAAAAAAGTAATGAAATAGGAAAAAAGTGGGATACTAATCAGAAAATAAGGAGGTTTTTATTGTGATTAGTACTTCTGCTTTTTTAGGTTTATCTTTAAATGGCTGGATTTTAATTATCATTATGCTAAGCTTATCAGGAGCAGCATTTTTTATTTATTTAGGAGCAAAAAAGACTGGCCAATTCGATGACGTAGAAAGTATTAAGTATCGGATGCTTTTTGAAGAAGATGATGAATGGAACGTGAACGAATGAATGATAAGAGGGAAGGTTTTGTACGGAAAAGCGGATGATTTCGTGAACGAGCATCTGAGATTCACCAGAAGGTCGCGGCGAGGTGAAGGAAATCGTCCGCCTTTTTCGTTCTAGATGGTGGTGGCAGGCATGCCGGCATGAGCGTTTTGTATGTAAAAAGCAAAATGACGGTCGGTTTTTTCGAACAAGCCTCTAAAGTCGGTACGAATTTACAGCGCAGAGAGGAAAAGTCGACCGTCATTTTTACATGACAGATGGTGATGATGCCTCGTCATGAGGGTTTTGTATGAAAAAAAAGGAGGATGACTCGTAAAAGTCATCCTCAATGGGGAGTTAATCTTAGTTATCATAAATGAACTTTTGAGGGGAGGGGGAACTCCCGAAGATCATTGCTAACTTACAAATTTATTATATAATCATATAAACACTATGTCAATAGTGTTTATAATTTTTTTTGAATAGAGGGGAAGTTTTTTGAAAGAGATACTAGTTGAAAAAATTAAAGAAGCAGAAGGTAAAATGATTACGTATGCCGATTATATGAGCCTTGCTTTGTACGACAGTGAAATAGGCTACTATATGAAAACAAATAAAAAGTTAGGCACCGAAGGAGATTTTTATACGAGTAGTGGCGTGCATGCGGTATTTGGAAAAGTGTTTGCTCACTTTTTTTTAGATGTGATCGAAAAAGAAGGTTTACCAGCAAAGATTTGTGAGTTTGGTGGTGGAGATGGTCGATTTGCAAAAGCGGTTATCGATGAATGGGAACAGTTAAAACCTGAGGGGAAAGAAGACTTATCTTATGCAATTGTTGAAATGAGTCCATATCATCGTGAAGAACAAAAGAGGCTTCTCGCTAGTAAGAATGGATTTAGTCAGTATGATAGTTTGAATTCGTTAAAAGAACAAATGGGTAAAGAATTTAAAGGGGTTATTTTTTCAAATGAATTAATTGATGCTTTTCCAGTTCATGTTGTTGAAAGGCGTGGAGATGACTTATATGAAATTTACGTGTCTATCGATGAAAATGATCAATTAATCGAAACATCTCAGCTTGGTACTAATCAGAAGGTTTTGAAGTGGCTAAAGCGTTATGGTCCCACATTAAACGATCGTCAAAGAATAGAAGTTTCTCTTTATATGAATGACTGGATTGAAGAAATAAGTGAGTTTATGAAAAAAGGGTTATTAGTCACTATTGATTACGGTTATACAAAAGAAGAATGGGGAATGCCTGAAAGAAAAGAGGGGAGTTTAAGGGGGTATTTTAAGCATCAGCTAATTAGTAACCCACTATTACATCCAACTGAGATGGATATTACCTCACATATTCATATTGATGCTTATAACACAGTTACAGAAGAAAATCGTTTTACAAAAATTGATGATTTAAAACAAAATCGCTTTTTGTTTAAATTGGGAATTTTGAAATTTTTACAAGAAAACTATGATCCAAATCCATTTTCTGAAAAGAGCAAATCAAACCGTGCTATTCAAACTCTTATTAATGATAGTGGAATGAGTGCTGCTTTTCATGTATTTCTTCATAGTAAACAGCTTACGAAAACGACCTCTTATCGTTTTTTAAATGAAGATCCGTATAAAATATAAAAGGAAAGAGGTGACACAATTTTGTCACCTCTTTCCTCTTTAAGACAAGACTTTAATGCCCAATTCCTGGAACCATTATGAAAGTAGCGTAGTATGTGAAGCCGACAAAAAATAGTGTAAGAAAAGCACCGAAAATGTATAAGTACATACGTTCCGACAAGTTTAAGTAGCTTAATGCAACAAATGCTCCAGTGATACCAAAGAAAAGTATTGCTGGAGAGTGCATATCTCCAATCATGAATAAAACTGCGAAAATCCCTGTCCAGAAGCCTAAAACACGATACATACGTTCCACTTTTTTCCCTCCTTTTATGTTTATGATGTACACATTCAAGCTTTAATATTATATATAAGGTAAAATAATAACAATGATGAATGTGCACCTTTACAACATAAACATATTATAAACGATAAAAAATCAAATTGTAAATCTTAAGGCAAAATTAGTGTATTATATGAACAAAAACTGTAATCGACTTCATCAGCCATATAGCTATCCTTTTTTAAATTAATATCAGTAAAGAAGAAATCAAAAAATCCATTGATTAATGCTTGGTGCATTTTACAAATTGGTACACGGTCAGGAACAAGCTCCTTGAACGTACAATTGTATATTCTAAAGTTCACTTCATTTGATTCTTTGTCGAAATGAATTTCAGGGTTTAAGCCTTGTTGCAGAGCGACAGTTTTAATATGATTTAATTTTTCTTCATTTTTAAGGGTTTCTAATTTTAAATTGAGTGCTTGTAAATAAGATTTAGCTGTTTCAAAACCGAATTTACGACCAGTTTCAATTAAAGCTTTCTCACCAATATCACCTAAAGATAAAAGCGTATCTATAGCAATTTCCGATAATTTTTGATAATCTCTATATGGAAACTGTAAGCTTACTACTTCATCAGACAAGCGATAAAAACGGCTCGGGCGTCCCCCTTTACCTGTTTTCTTCGTTTCTGATATTAACATATTTACATCTTCTAATTTTGTTAAATGAAGGCGCGCAACATTGGCATGTATTTCAAAGGCATCGGCTATTTCTTGTACAGTGATATCGCGATGCTGTTTTGCCACATATTGATAGATCGAAAAGCGTGTCGGATCAGAAAGCACCCCTGTTATTTTTAGAGTTTGTTGCTCCATCCATTTTCACTCCCTTTTTATTCTTATATAGATTATAATACAGTATGAAATATAAATAAATGCATTTTCAATTTATTTATGTGATTAAACGTAAAAAGAAAGGTTGTTTTCGTAAACTTTGTTGCTTTTTGAGTCGTAGCCAATCTAATGCTTGGCTACGACTCAAAAAGCAAATAGCAGAAGTAGTAGTGTGACGAGTAACTACAGGAGCAACAATCTTTTAGAAAAGAGGCTTAAAAAATAAGCCAACTAAAAAAGATAACTACTTATCAAGCGAGAAAGTTAGTTACCTTTTGAATAAATTGGCTGGGATGGCAGGATTCGAACCTACGCATGACGGAGTCAAAGTCCGTTGCCTTACCGCTTGGCGACATCCCAATGACGTGGCATTATTTAATGTTAAATTAATAAATAGAGGGTGGCTGGGATGGCAGGATTCGAACCTACGCATGACGGAGTCAAAGTCCGTTGCCTTACCGCTTGGCGACATCCCAACGACATGACATTATATATTATAAAAAAATCCAAAAAAATTATGCAAAAAAAGAGGAAAAAACATTTTAAATGTCGAAACTGTTTTTTTACAGCGACATTCAATACAAAACAGCAAAAGTATTTTACTAAAAAGGAAGGTGGTATAATTGTTTGATATTGAAGCAAAAAGTAACGAAATAATCATTCAAGCCTACAAAGTTCGTGCATCGGATGTTCATATTATTCCTACAAATCCCTATTCTGTTATTGAATACCGTGTTGATCACCAGTTAGTAACAATAGAAAAAATACGAAATAGTGAAGCTGAAAAGATCATTTCTCACTTGAAGTTTCGCTCTAAAATGGATATTGGCGAAAGAAGAAAACCTCAAAGTGGCTCGCTTACAATGACAATAATGGAAGATAAAATAAATATTCGCCTCTCTACTTTACCAACAATTCCGCATGAAAGTTTATCTATCCGAATTTTACCTCAAAACGAAGTCGAAACTCTTCAACGTCTCACACTTTTTCCAAAACATACAGCAATGTTAAGTTCGTTAATTAAAAAGGCGCACGGCTTAATCATCGTTTCAGGGCCTACTGGTTCAGGAAAAACGACAACGATCTATTCACTTTTAAATGAAGCAGCAGCAAGAAAAAAAAGAATTATTTGTATTGAAGACCCTGTCGAGATGCAAACAGATACCTTTATTCAAGTAGAGATTAATGAAAAGGCCGGACTCACTTATGCAGAGACTTTAAAGTCTGTGTTAAGACACGATCCAGACATTATCATGATTGGTGAAATACGTGATTTTGAAACAGCGAAAATCGCTGTTCGTGCAGCAATGACTGGTCATTTAGTCATTAGTACGATACATGCTAAAAGTTGTCTTGGTTCTATTAATCGTCTAAAAGAGTTAGGTATTGAAGAGCACGATATAAATGAAACAGTGATTGGGCTTGTCTCGCAAAGATTAGTTGAAATGAAATGTCCCTTATGTGGCGATAACTGTTCGAAGTTTTGTCGAATTTATCGGAAAAGAAGGCGCCTAGCTATTTTTGAAATTTTAGCTGACAAATCTTTAGAAGCTTTAATTAATGAAGGTGAAATAAACCATCGATATGAAAGTTTGGAACAAACGATAAAGAAAAGTATCACATTAGGATATGTAAACGAAAAAGAATATGAAAGGTGGCTATGTTGATGAAAAATAAACATAGCTTGAATTACGAAGAAAAAGCCGAATTTTTAGTAAGAACTGGAAAACTTCTTGAACAAGGATATACGATATCGGATTGTATTGATTTTTTCTTAAAATACGAAAAGAAAAAACTAAAACCGGCGCTATATGTCATGCTTCAACAACTTCAAAATGGAAGTTCATTTAGTGATACATTGGTAGTTTTACAAATGCCCAAAAATATTATTAGTTTTGTTTATTACGCTGAGCACTACGGGGATTTAGCTCACGGGCTTATAAAAGGTGGAGATTTATTACGGAAAATAGAAGAAAATAAAAGGAAGCTTGAAAAGCTTTTAAAATACCCGATTTTTTTACTGTGGATCATAACGGTCTTTTCGATCATTTTATATCAATATTTATTTCCACAATTTTTGCTCCTTTTTTCTAGTATTAATATTCAACTACCCTTCATTTCGCGAATATTCCTTTATATTATTGACCAATTACCATACTATTTCGCAACAACATTCATTTTAGCTTTTTTGTTGCTTACCTATTTTATTTTTGTGATTCGAAAAAAAGGTGGGATCTATAAAGCTAGATTAATTTGTCGATTTCCAATCATTGGTCACTTTTATCGAGTTATGATTACGTACTATTTTTCAATAAATTTAAGTTGTTTAATAAAAAGTGGGATGTCGATCTTAGAAGCACTTTCGATTTTTCATAAACAGGAAAGTGAAAAATACGTTGGTGAGGAGGCACAACAAATAATTATGAAATTAGAGAAGGGTGAGCCACTGCACCTCGCCTTAATCGATAACACCGTTTACTTAAAGGAGTTAGCTTACATCGTTGATCATGGTCAAGCAAATGGCCGTTTAGATGAAGAACTTGATCATTATAGTCAATGGCTATTGGAAGAATTTGATCATAAATTGAAAAAAATATTTATGATCATTCAACCGACATTATTTTTATTCATAGGAATTACAGTTTTACTTATGTTTGCATCAGTCCTTCTACCTATTTTTTCTTTAATCGAAGGGCTTTAAAGAAGGGGAGTTCTATAGTGAAAAAGACCTAATTTCAATAGAGTTTTATAAACGTTCACAATTAATAATGTGTAATTTGAAATAAAAAGTTATCATAGTAATTAGTATAGTAATTTTTCAAATTATTAGGCGGTGTTATAAGGTGCATAATCTATATTTTAATCGAAAAATAAAGGCGGTTGGATATTTAATAATTTTTATTACGGTAAGTTGGTTCATTGTTTATTTCAGTAATGGAACGTCTTCAGTATTCCCGCTATTATTTTTTATACCTATTACATTTGCTGCTTGGAAATTAGGAGCTTTCGGTGGTTTAACTGTAGGATTATTGTCGGGGATTGTTATTGGTCCCTTTATGGCTTTAGATGTGTCACAGCAAATTGCACAACCGTTATATAACTGGGTAATGAGGTTATTGTTTTTTTCAGTATATGGTTATGCAATAGGAAGATTAATTACTGAACTAAAAAGTAATAGTATATATGACAGTTTAATGGGAATCCCAAATCGGACTTTCTTTTACAGGTATTTAACAACCAAATTGCAGCAAAAAAAAATTAAAAAAGCATTTTTTGTTGTTTTAATTAATATTGATGATTTTAAAAGTATAAATGATAGTATTGGGCATACTGCTGCTGACTCATTATTAATTGAAATAAAGTCTCGTATCTTAAATTGCATAAGTAAAAAGGATATGCTGGCAAGGTGGTCTGGAGATGAGTTTGCAATTGTCGTATTTGGCGATAGTGAGGAACAGTTAACCCCTGTTTGTGATTGTATTTATAAAACGTTACGCTCACCATTTGAAGTAAAAGGGCAACAATTTTTTATTAATGCTAGTATGGGGGCAAGTGCGATTTCTAGCAAGCATCAAAAATATGAAATTTTGCTTAAAGAAGCTGAAACGGCAATGCGTTTTGTAAAAAAACGTGGGAAAAATTGCTATAAGTTTTATACAGAGGAAATGGATAGAAACTCACTAGAAGAGAAACTTCTTGAAACGAAGTTGCATCAAGCATTGGAAGAAGAGCAGTTTGAACTTTATTATCAAGCGAAAATTGATTGTAAAGAAAAGAAAATTTATGGTGTTGAGGCATTAGTTCGTTGGAATAGTCCCGAAGAGGGAATAATCTCACCAGGTGTCTTTATTCCGATGGCGGAAAAAACGGGTTTAATTATTCCAATAGGTAATTGGGTGTTAAAAACAGCTTGTAATCAAGTGAAAAAATGGCAAGAACAAAACCTAAGAGATATATGTATTTCTGTGAATGTTTCAGCATTACAAATTCAGGAAGAAGATTTCGTCTCTACAGTTGCTAACATTTTAGAAGAAACAAATATAAATCCAGAATTAATTGAGTTAGAAATTACTGAAAGCAGTATTATGGAAGATACAATTGAGAATATAATGAAGTTAAATGAATTAAAGGAACTTGGATTAAAAATATCGCTTGATGATTTTGGAAAAGGATACTCTTCATTAAATTACTTGAAAATCTTACCGATTGACACATTGAAAGTTGATAAATCTTTTATTCAAAACATTGAGTATGACCCAAAAGAAAAAGTTATTACCGAATCAATTATTCGTATGGCTAAAGCACTTGGGTTAAAAGTACTTGCTGAAGGGATCGAAAATGAGTCACAACACTCTCTTTTGGTCCAACTTGATTGCGATGCAATGCAAGGATTTTTATTTTCAAAACCGTTACCTATTGAACAAGCAGAAAATTTAATTAAAAAAAATCGCTCAGTTATTTATGAACGTTAAGTAAAGCGAAACAAAGTCAGTAAAAGCGAACTCGTTTCAGCAAGCTGAAACATCGAGAAATCAGATGGAGTCTCGACTCCACCTGATTAAAAGTTCCCACCTACGCTACGCGTTGAGGTGGGGGTCTATAACCCTTAAACC
>SKSA01000320.1 GCA_007118195.1 Anaerobacillus sp.
TGCAGCTCTCTCATTTCTTCCTCAGATGGTGAAAAATCCCGACCTGCTATATACTCATCAATCGCTTTACGGTATTTACTAACGACATTTGCGACGTATTCCGGTGATTTCATACGTCCTTCAATCTTCAACGATGAAACACCAGCTTCAATAAGTTCAGGAACAAGCTCAATTGCTGCTAAATCTTTCGGTGAAAGTACATAAGCGATGTTGCCCATTTCTTTTCGCTCACCATCAACGATTAAGTCGTAGGGTAGTCTACACGCTTGCGCACATTCACCGCGATTTGCCGAACGTCCACCCCACATCTCAGAAGTTAAACACTGTCCTGAGTATGAAACACAAAGAGCTCCGTGAACAAACACTTCAATCGGAAGCTGCGACTTTTCTGAAATCGTCTTGATTTGCTTTAAATTATTTTCGCGCCCTAACACGACTACTTCAATATCATACGGCTTTAAAAAATCTACCGCTTCTGCTGATGTCACCGTCATTTGTGTTGAACCGTGAATTGGAAAATCTGGTGAAATCTCGCGGACCAACTCAACTAAACCGAGGTCTTGAACAATTAACGCATCCACTCCGGCATCAATACATGCATTCACAAGTTGACGCGCCTCTTCTAATTCCTGCTCAAAAATTAAAATATTAAACGTCACATACCCTCTTACGTTGTATTTGTGTAAATAAGCCATAATTTCTGGCAGTTCGTCCATTTGAAAATTTTTCGCACGAACTCGTGCATTATATTTATCAACACCGAAGTAAATAGCATCTGCTCCGTTGGCAACGGCTGCACGAAGGCAATCCCAATTTCCAACTGGCGCTAGTAATTCGATCGTATCTTTTGTAATCCTTTTCAATCTCCTCAACACCTCCGTAATCTCTATCCATCAACCTTATCTATTGTAATCTATTTATACTTTTTTTGCATTGGAAGTTTTGAGTATTGGACACTAGTTGCGTTAAGTCGCTCGTAACTACATATAGTTTGATATGGCTCAATTTAGGTAATTATGAAATTCACTCAAGTAGACTAAGATTCTTCCTGTATACGAAGCGACAAGGCAAGGTAAATAACATACATTATTAATGGATAGTCGCCTTATCTAAAACAGGAAGGAGAACTAAAATTGCTTAATCGACCAAACCATAGTATGTCTCAAAGTTTCAGCGCATTACTCAATTCAATTCGTGAGGGAGGATATATACTTTACGCACGACATGCAGAAGCAACGGTTGGAAGCGACTTACCTAACCTTAACTTTTATGATTGTGCTACGCAAAGGAATCTTTCCGATCGTGGAAGATCGCAAGCCGTCACCTACGGGGAGGAAATTCGTCGTCTAAATATTCCTATAATGTACCCCGTTATAACTAGTCCTTTTTGCAGAAATATTGAAACGGCTCAACTCGCTTTTGGTGAACAAAGCTTTCAAATTGAACCATTTTTAATAGACATTTATCGCTTGAGTCGTCCTCTAAATCCATGGGAACAGGTAAGAATATTAAATCAACTTCATTCCGTATTAGAAACTCAGCCCTCACCAGGACGAAATACGGTTATTATCGGGCATAGTTTTCCTAGAGGGGTAGGATTAGGTCGGATTCCAAACATGGGAACTGTCATTGTCAAACCTTTTGGGCAGAGGAACGGATATCAAATAGCAGCGCAACTATCTTTAGGGAGGTTAACAAGTTTTGGTGTGTAGCTATAAGTTTTATCCTTATAATGCAAATAAATAATAATATAACTATACAAATTATATGTAATTTGGTTCAAACCAGATGTCATTTTACTTGTTGCTTGTATGCACATCAAATAAAACAAGAGGGCGTTTCAAAAGTATAGCTTTTAAGACACCCTCTACTACAATACTTTCCTTCTTCCCATAACCTAACTAGCTTATATTTTTATTTTTTTGCACCACTGAAATCTCTTCTGCTTTATTTGGTAGTATAATCATTAATAAAATCGCGATAGCAACTGCCACTAAGTAAATATAGCCTAGAGTAATAAATGAAACACTTATCGTAACCATCGTTATTATCCCTGCTGCTAATAAATAATAGGTTAGCGGGATCAATGTCTTCCGAATGATGAGTCCTTCTTTCCCGATCAAACCAACAGTTGCTGCTGCCGCTACGACGTTATGAACAGTAACCATGTTACCCGCAGCTCCGCCAACAGCTTGCATCGCAACAATAAGATCTTGAGCGACATTAATTTGACCAGCAACTCCCCATTGGAAAAGGCCAAACATCATATTACTAACCGTATTACTTCCTGCAACGAAAGCTCCTAAAGCTCCAATCCACGGTGCAAATAATGGCCAAAGTGAACCAGCCAAGGAAGAAACACCTTCTGCTAAAACTAATGGAATACTTTCTAGTCCGCTTTCATTCACTGATGAATTAATAAGGATTCTTACCATCGGAACAGCAAAAATAAGAGCTGCCGCAGCTTTATATGTTGTAATTAAAGACATAGACCAAGCACGCTTCACTTCAGGTATGGCCATTTTGTGTAAGAAAATAACGAGTATTGAAATCAAAATAAATACTGTTCCTGGTGAATAAAGTAGTTCTACTGATTGCGAAATATCAGTACCAAAAATGTTACTATAAGTTATATTGATATTTAATAAAAATTCTTTCAAGCTAGGTAATAGGCGGGTCAACGCTAGTAATAATGCTACTAAAACGTAAGGTGTCCAAGCTTTAGCCATTGACATTGTCTTTGTTTCTTTATCATTTTCTACCAGCATCGAACCATTCCACTCAGCTTCCCAGTTCTCTTTTTTAGGGAAATCCCAGATTTTCTTCGGCAATAAAAACCCTTTTTTTGCAGTAAACATAACAATTGCCAATGCTACTAGTCCACCAACCACTGATGGAAGCTCTGGGCCTATATACATCGCTACAAAGACGTAAGGGACTGTAAACATAATTGAAGCAAATAAGGCAAACTTCCAAATTCCTAAACCTTCTTTAAAAGAGCGGTTTTCACCGAAGAATTTTGTGACCATACACGATAAAAATAGCGGAATTAATAAACCAATTGTACCATGAGTGAAGGCAGCTTGTAGGCCAATTTGTAAAACGTAGTCCGAATACGTAAGGCCCATTACCTGCACCGCTTCATGTACATTCGGAGCATCCAACCCTGTATTAATACCTACAATAATTGGTGTTCCAACAGCACCGAAGGTTACAGGTGTACTTTGAATAATTAAACCTATTAATGCTGCCGCTAAAGCCGGAAATCCTAATGCAAATAATAATGGTCCAATGACAGCCGCAGGAGATCCGAAACCAGCAGCTCCTTCTAAAAAGCTACCAAATAAAAATCCGATAATTATCGCTTGAATACGCCTATCCGGAGTAATATCTATAAACGCTTGACGAATAGTATTAATAGCGCCACTTTCCTTTAACGTTTGTAAAAGTAATAATGCTCCGAACACAATATAAAGAAGAGTTATTGCAATGATACCTCCTTGAACAGTGGAACTTGCGATAAACGAAAAAGGAACTTTCCAAACATAAAAAGCGACAATACCGGCAATTAAATACGAAATAGGCATTGCATACTTAGCTGGCCAATTTAAAACGACTAAAAAAAGAAGTACTGCTAAAATTGGTGTGAAAGCTAGTAACGATAATGTTAGGGTCCCCATACACTCACTCCTTTTTTGAATTTTCAGTAAATTATTAACACTATAAAGGAGATAACTCTCCTTTATAGTGCCTTACCGAATTTGAAATTAGAAAGCCATATAACAACTTTATTTCTTTTACTAATCCCTTCGAACCTAACTTTATTTAGTATGCCATCTTAAAGATAGAGATAATATCTTGTACAGTTCCTTGAATAGGATTACTCAAGGCATTTCCATCTTCCAGAGCAAGCTTTGCCATTAATTCAAAGTCTTCTTCTTTGACACCCAATTCTCGTAAACTCGTTGGAATATTAACATCTTGAGATAGTGTCGTAATTGCTTCAATTGCTTTATCAGCTGCAGCACGAACCGAAAGACCTTCAATGTTTTCACCCAAAAATTGTGCAATATCAGCAAACTTTTGTGGATTTGAAATCATATTGAATTTCTCAACATGAGGAAGAAGTACGGCATTTGCAACGCCATGCGGAAGATCATAAAGGCCGCCTAGCTGATGAGCCATAGCATGAACATAACCTAAGCCAGCGTTGTTAAATGCCATACCAGCAAGTAATGATGCATTCGCCATATTTTCACGAGCTTCAATGTTATTTCCATATGCAACGGCTTGGCGTAGATTATTAGAAATTAATTTTATTGCTTGGATCGCGTGAGCATCTGTCACTGGATTAGCGCCTAGTGACACATAGGATTCTACAGCATGAGTTAAAGCATCCATTCCTGTTGCTGCAGTTAATGCCGGTGGCTTACCAACCATAAGCTCAGGATCATTAATTGAGACAAGTGGGGTGTTACGCCAACTAACTACAACGAATTTGATATTTTTCCTTGTATTTGTTAACACACAATGACGTGTTACTTCACTAGCTGTACCGGCTGTCGTATTTATACAAACAATCGGTGGGAGTGCCTTTGAAAGCTTTTCTATCCCTGCATAGTTTTCATAAATATCACCTTCATGTGTAGCAGCAATACCGATTCCCTTTCCACAATCATGGGCACTTCCGCCACCAACGGTCAAAATTAAGTCACATTTTTCAGCTTGGTAAGCCTTTAATCCATCCTCAACATTCGTATCTTTTGGATTTGGCTCGACTCCAGTAAAAAATGCATATTCAATACCACTTTCAACGAGTGAAGAAATGACTTTACTTACAGGACCGCCTTCGATATTTTTCAAAAAATCATCAGTAACAATCAATGCTTTTTTAGCTCCAAGAATTTTACAACGTTCACCTGTAACAGTTACTGAACCTTGGCCAAAAAAGTTTACATTAGGCATAAAAAAATCATACATAGTATATACCTCTTTTCAATGGTTTTTAGTAGGTTTCAATTTTAGTGCAGTAGTGTAAACTGTTCTTTTATGAAATTCTAGTAAAATATAACCCTTGCTGTCTTTATACTAAACCCATCTTGACGTAAGCATTTTCTTACGTGTAAAGAATTCGACACCATCCTTGCCATTTGCATGGAGATCGCCATAAAAAGAATTTTTCCAGCCTGAAAAAGGGAAGAAAGCCATTGGTGCTGGAATATTGACATTGACTCCTAGCATACCCGCTTCCATCGTTTCTCTAAATTGACGTACAGCCTTTCCACTATCCGTATAAATAACTGCTCCATTTGCAAATTCTGAATTATTAGCAACCTCAATAGCTTGATCTAAATCTTTCACCCTTACGATACTTAGCACAGGAGCAAAAATTTCTTCTTTCCAAATCGTCATATCTTCATTAACATGATCAAAAATCGTCGCACCTAAGAAAAATCCTTTATTTGTTTCTTTAACATCTAAACGACCGTCACGAATTAACGTTGCTTTTTCTTCAACTCCAAGCTCGATATATTTTTTTACACGATCTAAGTGTGAATTTCTAATCACTGGCCCTAAAAAGACACCCTTATCAAGACCGTTCCCCATCGAAATGGCATTCGCAGCTTCTACAAGTTTTCCGACAAATTCGTCAGCAATTGAATCAACAACGGTAACAACTGAACACGCCATACAACGTTCGCCCGCACTTCCGAATGCTGCTCCAATAATTCCTTCAACGGCTTTTTCAATATTACAATCATCTAATACAATTGAATGGTTTTTTGCTCCGGCTAGCGCTTGCACTCGTTTACCGTTCGCTGCTGCCGTTTTGTAAATGTATTCTGCTACTGGCTGTGAACCTACAAAAGAGATTGCCTTAATATCTTCATGGTCTAATAAGCCATTAACAACGTCATGAGCACCATGAACGATATTTAAAACACCATCTGGTAAACCTGCATCTGAAAATAACTCAATTAACCTTTGTGCAAGTAGTGGAGTTCGTTCAGATGGCTTTAATACAAATGTATTACCACAAGCGATCGCCAATGGGAACATCCAGCAAGGCACCATCATTGGAAAGTTAAATGGAGTAATTCCACCTATAACGCCAATCGGGTAGCGATACATAGACGATTCAATCTCAGTTGCAATATCTGGTAACACTGAACCCATCATTAATGAAGGAGCTCCTGCTGCAAACTCGACACATTCTAATCCTCTTTGCACCTCTCCTCGCGCTTCTTCAATGTTCTTACCATTTTCTTGTGTAATTAATTTTGCTAATTCTTCATAATTTTCGACTATCAATTGGTGATATTTAAATAAAATTCTTGCACGTCTTGGAACTGGTGTTTTACTCCATGTTTTATAAGCTTCTTTTGCCACTTGAACAGCTTCAGCTACATCTTCCTTGTTTGAAATGGGAACCTCAGCTAAAATTTCTCCTGTAGCAGGATTGGGGACAGCTTCCGTAACCGTTGATTTAGATTGTACCCATTTTCCATTAATATAGTTTTTTAATTTTTTATCTGTTTGTGTTAGCATTTCGATCACTCCTCGATTAATTTTTTACTGTTTCTTCAGAAAAATTATAGTTAAAACAAACTTTATATAGATTAATAGTTTCTTGTTCAGTCGGGACTCTTGGATTGTTTGCAGGACTACCGCTGTTTATTGCATCAGTAGTCATTTTCGGTAATACCCGGTAATACATTTCTTCTTTAATTCCCCACTCTTTTAAATTTGGAATATTTAAGTAGGAACAGAGCTCTTTTACACTCGAAACTGCTAGATTTGCATATTCTTCATTTGTTAAGTTTTTTTCATTTTGGTGAAATAATTTACCGATAGTAGCCAAACGGTCAACACAGCTATCTTTACTGTATTCTAAAACTGCAGGCAGAAGCATTGCATTTGATACACCATGAGGAACATGGAACAGTGCTCCTATCGGTCGAGACATCCCATGAACAAGGGCAACAGAAGCATTTGAAAAGGCAATCCCGGCTTTTAGGGAACCTAGTAACATCTCTTCTCTCGCCTCATAGTTTTCACCATCGTCATAAGCTTTTTTAATACTATTAATAATTAATTTCATGGCAGAAATGGCGAACATATCTGTTAAAGGTTGTGCCTTTTTCGATAAATAAGCTTCTACTGCATGACTTAATGCATCAACACCAGTTGCCGCTGTAACACCTTTTGGTACAGACATCGTCAGTGATGCATCAACAATTGCACATGTAGGCATAAAAGCCGGTTGCTTTATCATCATTTTTACATCATTTTTTGTATTTGTAATAACAGTTACATCTGTGGCTTCTGAACCCGTCCCTGCAGTTGTAGGAATTGCGATATGAGGAATAGGTGTATGCTCTACAAGTCGTTTCCCCCCCATAAATTCACCAATATAACCTTCGTTGGTAGCAATAATAGCAACTGCTTTCGCAGTATCAATACAACTTCCACCACCTAAAGAAATGATTAAATCGCATCCTTTAGTTTTAAAAAGTTGCAATGCTTCTTCTACGAAACTATCAGTCGGTTCCGAGTTAACTCCTAAATAAATGGTTGTTTCTACATCTTTTTCGCTTAAGCACGCCTCACACTTTTTCACATACCCTAAGTCACTCATTATTTGATCACTAATAATCAAAACCTTTTTTCCAATCGTTGATGCAATCTCCCCCACTTTCTGAAGCGAGTCACTTCCATAAATTATTTTCGTTGGTGTTTGTAATTGAAAGATCTTCCCCAATGAAACCTCCCCCTTATTTTTGAATTCACTTTTTATAAATGCAATTATTATGCCACTTTTCATTTTTCTTATTTTTCACTAAAAAAACTTTGCTTTAAGACGGTCCCCACTTGGTAGCTCCCTGTAAATCCACCGAGAAGATTATTAAAGGAAGTAGATTTACTTTAAATTAATATTTTCTCTAACAAAAAAACAGACACACTATTAAAAAAGTGTCTGTTTTAACCAACAATCCAACATTAACTGTCGGTATTATGTCGGATTACTCCGACAGTGATCTTAAGTTATCTTTAATTTTTTCAGTTTTTCATACAATGTTGAACGATGAATACCTAAACGTTTAGCAGTCTTCGACTTATTTCCATTTGTTTCTACCAACATTTGAATGATCAAGTCTCGCTCTTCGTCAGATCGTTCAATTTTAATTTGATTTAACATTTGCTCTTTCACCAATGGTATTTCTACCGTAAAGTTTTCATCAAATATAATCCCACGTGGTAAATCTCTTTCTGTAATAAACTCCTTATCAACTAAACTTACTAATTGTTCAACTACATTCATCATTTCCCTCACATTCCCTGGCCAATCATATTGAATTAACTTAGAAATTCCTTGTGCAGTAAATTGTTTTAATGCAATTTGATATTTTTCACATATTTCTTCCATTAATTTTGACAAGAGTAACGGAATATCACCTTTTCTAGCTCGTAGGGGCGGGATGTGGATAGGGATGATATTTAACCGATAGTAAAGGTCCTCACGAAACTGCCTGGTTTGCATCATTTCAAATAAGTTTTTGTTCGTAGCTGCAATAATTCTAGCATTCGTAACATAAGGTGTAACCCCACCCACCCTTGTAGCCTCTTTCTCTTGTAAAACTCTTAAAATTTTTGACTGCATCTCCAATGGCATATCACCAATTTCATCTAAAAATAATGTACCACCATTTGAAATTTCAAAAAGACCAGGTTTACCGCTTTTTTTTGCTCCGGTAAATGCCCCTTCCTCATAACCAAATAGCTCTGCTTCTAATAATTGTTCTGGTATAGCAGCACAATTAATACTTACAAATTTCCCTCCTGAAACCGGGCCGTGCTCATGGATCGCTCTTGCAAAAAGTTCTTTGCCAGTTCCACTTTCACCTGTGATTAAAACGGTAGCTAATGTTTTGGCAGCTTTTCTCGCTAACCGTTTTGTTGCCAAAATCGCTTCACTACGGCCAATGATTTCATCAAATGTTATGTAGTTTGCCCCTTTTTTTTCTTTTAATGTTAATGCTGGTAATTTTTCTTGAAGACTCTCACTTTTTTCTTTCCCTTCAACTTTTTCTAAGATTTGATATAATTCAGATACCCCATCAAAAACTAACATTCCAATTACTGCGACTACTCTTCCGTCACGCCAAACGGGAATCCGATGCACGACCATTTCTTGACCCGCAATCGTCTGAATAGATCCTCTTTCTGGAACACCTGATTTTAATACGTGATGTAACCTCGTATTTTCAATGACTTCTGTGACGTATCTACCTATTGCATCCTCTTCTTTTATTCCTTTAAGGCGACAATATGCATCATTAAAAATAATAATTTTTCCACAGTCATCAATTACAGCCACTCCTTCATAGGCATGATCTAAAGCAATTTTTAAAATATTGTATAAATATTCATGATTTTGAGATGTTCCCATATATCCATTCCTCCTTACTATGAATTCTGACAAGTTAATACAATTTAGATATCAATGTTAAAAACCCCCTGACAGTAATCAAGGAGTTTAAAATTCACTTATATTCTTTCCTTCTTTCAGTTACGGTCTGTCCAGCAATCCCCCAATTATCCGTTTCAATTTCATCAATGACGACGATTGTGGTTGCTGGGTTTTTCCCTAACACATCTTGAAGAAGGTTTGTCGTACCTTCAATTAATTGCTTTTTCTCCTCTACTGTAATTCCTTGTCCATTTTCTCTTGTCACTTTAATGTTTACGTATGGCATGATTTCCTCCTCAAAGATTTAAATGAATTTTCAGAGCCAAAAAACCAACACAAAAACAAACACCAACAGTACAATAAAATCCTCGCTGTATAATGTCAGTTTTGTTAGAAATACTAAAAGGAAATTCCAAAAATTGAAAGGAGTTTTCAAAATGACATCCTATCGTTGTCCATCATGTAGAGCACGCAGTCGCTTCAACATCATTGATCAAGTAATTACTTCTGTGAAGCTTGATGTTAACACTGGAAACTACTTACCCCTTGATAACCTTGAACCATATCACTTGAAATATAGCGGTCCTGATAAAAGAGTGCAATGCGCGAGTTGTGGTCTTGTCGAAGATGAAAATCGCTTTATTAAAGCTGCACAACTTCCATAATAAATAAATTCTCCGTTCAGTAGAAAAAAACCTACTTAATGACGAAATTTTCTAATATTTTTCTTAATTAATCTAGGAAAAGGCAGGTATGATCTTAAAACAAAATCCGGGTCGTGAATAATCGTCACAATCCGGATTTTAAGTAATTAAAACTCATATATCGCCTCATCACAAAAAAATTTCTTGATTTTATCTTCAATTAAGTAGAGTTGAATAGGCATTCCTTTTTTAATATTCATTTGAATTGGAAAGGAAATGCTTTTTTCGAAATTTCCAGACTTAATCTCTAGAACTGTTTCATGCGCATGGTTTCGACCTGCAAAGTCAGAAAAATTTGCCCCAAGTAATAAGCCTTCTGCAGCCCCCATAATATCGGTTCGAAATATTGGATAGTCTTTATTTTCAATTTCATAGCGCCGTTCATCCGCTGTCTTCATAAATTTGAACCGTAAAAAGTCATTATAATCCTCAATCCCTGTATCGCCGTATTTCCCTTGACGTTTTGTTTCCATGATGGTTTGCAAACGTGTTACATTTCTCTTCTTAATGCAGACAA
>SKSA01000257.1 GCA_007118195.1 Anaerobacillus sp.
ACTATTTCATTTTCCCGCGTGCATCAACGTTCCACGTATCGACGACTTCACCATCACGATGAACAATATATTCATTAAAAAGATTAGCAACAACACAAGCATGGTTTGGAATAACTTGAACTTTATCAGTGAGATTCAATGCGGTTTCACTACTAAATGTCGCAACACCGTGTTCCTCAGATAAACGCGCAATTGTAATTTCAGGATGACCTTTCACAAAGCCGTGCCCTTTGACACTTGTGTTTCCGTGAGCTCCTTGATCAAGAGCAAGAGCTTTACTTCCTATATCAAAAATAAAGCGGTCTTTTTTTACACTAACCACTGAAGCTAAAATGGTTAGTGCACATTGTTCAGTTGTGGCAACTCCTAAACCTACTTGGCACATATCGTGAAAGGCAGCATTGCCAGGGCGTATTTCTGTAATTCCTTCAATGGAAGCTCCATATTTATAAGTAGGGGTGGAGCCTACACTACGGTGTGTAATCGATATGCCGGATTTTTCACAAGCTTCGACACTTTTAAGTACCGTTTCAGCTTCACAGATTGCGATTTCTTTTATTTCTTTTTCACTCGAAGCTGCGTATGAATGACCTGCATGTGTAAAAATTCCAGTTAACTTTAAATTGTTTAATTTAGTAATAACTTCTGCAAGTTCTAAAACTTCTTCTACCTCAACTCCGCAGCGGTTTAAACCGGAGTTTACTTTAATCCAAACTTCTATTTGTTTTGCTCCTTGGAAGGCTTTATTTACGAGTTCCCCCTGTTGTTTTGAATCTATGGAAATTATGACGTGGGCGGTATTTGTCAATTTTCGAAGGCGCTCTAGTTTTTGTTTACTTGATAGAGGGTAAGCGATTAAAATGTTATCAACTCCCGCTTCTGCCATGATTTCAGCTTCTTCAAGCTTCGCGACCGTTATCCCACAAGCACCTCTTTCCATTTGCATTTTGGCAATTTGAATGCTTTTATGGGTTTTAAAATGAGGACGCCATTTAATTTGATTTTTTTTAGCTATTCCGCTTATCTGATCTAAGTTTTTTTCTAATACGTTTAAGTTTAGCAGTAAAGAAGGGGTATCGAGCAAATGTATGGAATTAGTAATCATCGTCTCACCTCATGAATTTATTTGTTATCTATGTTGACCGGCACACTAATCGAAGTGTTTTCGTTTTCTTCACTAATTCTTAATAGAAAACTCATTAATTATTCTTATAATATGTTTTATTAGTGTGATAGTTTATATTTAGTCTTTTCATAAGACGGTCCAAAAAGCAACATTGTTTATGAAACCGGATTTTTAATTGGAGGAGAACGAAATGGGAAAAAGTAAGTATGTAATCATGTTTTTTACTTTTGGTCTATTAGTAGTCAGTGCATTTTTGTTTTTCGGTTCATCACAAGATGAGATAGAAAAAAGTGAAGGAGCATTACAAATTAACCCAGGTGGGAATGCAGAGATTGATCCAGAAGTGTTACAAGCATTCACTAATACTAGTAACGATAAACTTATTTCACATGATGAATTAGAAGTTTTATTAGTTGATGGAGAAACGTTTAGTATTTATTTCTTTAGCCCGACATGTCCTAGTTGTGCAGGTACAGTACCAAGCATTGTTGAAGCAAGTGAAGAAATAGGTATTCCAATGAGAATGTATGATTTAGTGGAGTTTGAAGAAGGTAATGAACAGTTTGAAATTATAAAAGCTCCAACAGTGATTGTCTTTGAGGCTGGTGAGGAAATAACTAGGTTTGAGGGACATGATATAGAAGAAGAGTATATTGAATGGTTTGAAAACAATTATAATTAGCAAGTTACTGATTAGGCTTAGAGGTTCGTTCTCTAGGCTTTTTTTGGTTAGTTGGCTTGTTGGTTAGGCCGTGCCCCCGCATGATTTAAAATGTTATTGTAGACGGTGTGCCGTCATGAGGGTTTAAATCGCCATGCTCGTTTTGTATGAAAAAAGGCGATTGGCTTATTGAAATTTTAAAAAAAATAGTATATAGTACATTACAACAGTAATGCACTATATTACATGTTCGGCAGATCAAAAAAATTTGTGTTTAATGACCATTGAATGCAATGAAAAGGAGGTGTCCTCTTGATTTTAAATACAGATGGAACGAAGCCTATTTACAAACAAATAAGTGAATGGCTCGAAACTGAAATACTGTCAGGGAATATTCGTACTGATGAAAAAGTGTATTCACAGTACCAATTAGCAGAGATGTTTAACATTAATCCGGCAACTGCAGCAAAAGGGCTGAACTTATTAGCCGATGAAAGTATCGTTTATAAAAAACGGGGGTTAGGAATGTTTGTGTCAGAAAACGCAGCAAAAATTATTTTAACGAAGCGAAAAGGGCAAACATTGCAACGTTTAGTTGAGGAACTTGTGAGAGAAGCACGGCAACTTGGAGTGAGTGAAGAAGAAATAGTCGAGATGATCCATATAGAAAACCGTAAATGTAAGGGGGAAGAAAAATGAAAGTGATCCAATGTAATAACTTAACAAAAAAATTTGGGCATACAGAAGTGCTTAAAGATCTTTCGTTTTCCATTGAGCAAAATAAAATTACGGGCTTGATCGGGAGAAATGGAGCAGGAAAAACAACATTATTAAAACTAATTGCAGGGTTTACGAAACCTTCATCAGGTGAAGTCGAAGTTTTTTCTGAAGCCCCTTTTAACAATTTGAAAATCTCGCAAAATATGATTTTCATCGATGACAACATGGTTTTACCGCAATCGTTAAATTTAACCGAAACGTTAGAAGCAGTTAGTCAATTTTACCCGAATTGGGATAG
>SKSA01000331.1 GCA_007118195.1 Anaerobacillus sp.
AAACCAACTTCCACAGCAAAGTTTTCTGAAATTTATTTTTTCTTTGATTATTAAAGCCATTTTCTACCTATAATGAGAATGGAGGAGATAGTTATGGAAGGAATTTATTTTTACTGGTTCGCTTGGATCGGCTGGGTTTATGTAACGTTTTTGATGAATAAAACAAGATTTAGGTTGGTCATTTCAATTGTAATATTATTTTCAATTGTACTATCGAATAAAGAAGTACCTTTATTTTCATTGACAGTAAATGGTGCAATTTTGTTTTATTTATTATTAGGCTATTCTATAGTTTCTCAAAAAAAGTGGAGTAAGATTTTATACTATTTATGTATTAGTTTAATATTGACTAGTTCTTATGTTACATTTAAACTTTTTCAATTATTTGATCCTGTATGGGTCATGTTTCATCCGACTTTTAAGTTATCGTTTATTTTATTATTTTTAACGTTAATCCTAGTGAAAGAACAAATGGTTAGAATAGCTATTGTTGTTATTACGGTTACTCAAGGAGAAATTATTTATACGTTATTTTTAAATAGCTTAGTGACTGAAGGTGGAATTGGAAGGTTAGAGAGTTTAGATATTATAGCCATCACTGTTAGCTTAACGTTTGTATGGTTTTTATTCGAGAACTTTGTAAAGTGGCTCGATCTATTTGTAAAACAAAAACTGTCTGCGCCAACCGCAAAATAAGCGTGAAGATCGAATCGAGGTGGGATTAGCGAAAAGCCAATTTTATTGGTGTTGTCTATTTATATTGTTTTTTGGTAAAATGGATAAGCTAAGATTTAGAGGAAACTTTACCCTTCTACTAATAGTGCGTGTTCATTAAGGTGTTTAATTAGAGCCGAGAAGGTCAAGGCAGCGAAGTTTCGAGCAACGCAATGTATGTTATTAATACATGAGTAGCACAGAAGCGAGCTAACAAAGAAATTCGACAGCTATGATTACTAAACTTTTTGAACATCCTCTAATAAATAGGAGGGTTTTGTTACACATTGGATTGAAAGAAGGTAATTTTTATGACAAAACCAGTAGTTGCAATTGTAGGACGTCCAAATGTTGGGAAATCAACGATTTTCAACAGAATTGTCGGTGAAAGAGTTTCAATTGTTGAAGATATGCCAGGTGTTACAAGAGATCGTATTTATAGTTCCGGAGAATGGTTAAATAAGGAATTTAATTTAATAGATACAGGTGGTATTGAATTAAGCGATGAGCCACTTCTCGTTCAAATGAGGCAACAGGCAGAATTAGCGATCGAAGAAGCTGATGTAATTATTTTTATTGTTAATGGTAGAGAAGGTATTACCGGAGCAGATGAAGAAGTCGCTAAGCTTTTATTCCGATCCAAAAAACCGATCGTACTGGGTGTCAATAAAGTCGACAATCCTGAAATGCAAGAGCAATTGTATGAATTTTATTCTTTAGGAATGGGAGATCCGATTGCTATTTCAGGTGCACACGGTTTAGGTTTAGGAGACTTACTTGATGACGTTATCAAACATTTTCCAGACCTTAAAGAGGAAGTGTATGGCGAAGAAACAGTTCGTGTTTCCTTAATTGGTAGACCCAATGTTGGAAAGTCCTCTATTGTGAATGCGATTTTAGGTGAAGATCGTGTAATTGTAAGTAATATAGCGGGTACAACTAGAGATGCAATTGATACACCATTTTCTAAAGATGATCAAGATTATGTGCTCATTGATACTGCAGGTATGAGAAAAAAAGGAAAAGTGTATGAAAGTACCGAAAAGTACAGTGTATTAAGAGCGCTAAAAGCGATTGAACGTTCAGATGTTGTTTTAGTCGTTTTGAATGCAGAGGAAGGTATTATCGAGCAAGATAAAAAAATTGCTGGTTATGCCCATGAAGCAGGAAGAGCTGTTATTATTGTTGTAAATAAGTGGGACGCGCTTGAGAAAGATGATAAAACGTTACAAGAGTTTCATCAGAAAATAAAAGATCATTTTTTATTCTTAGATTATGCGCCAATTCTTTTTGTATCGGCTAAAACGAAGCAGCGTTTACATACCATTTTACCAATGGTCAATGAAGTGGCAGAAAATCACAGTCTACGTGTGCCGACAAACGTTTTAAACGATTTAATTATGGACTCGGTTGCGATGAATCCTACTCCGACTGACAAAGGGAAACGATTAAAAATAAATTATGTAACACAAGTAGCTGTTAAGCCACCTACATTTGTCCTATTTGTGAACGAACCTGAGTTGTTACACTTTTCTTATGAACGGTTTTTAGAAAATCGAATTAGAGCGACATTTGAATTTAAAGGTACGCCAATAAAAATCATTGCTCGAAAAAAGAATGATTAAGTACGGACAATAGATACAACCATTTTTAAAAATTAAAATCTAGGGGAGGAAAAAGATGACGACGATTATATTTTCTACAGTAGTAGGTTATCTACTTGGCTCAATTAGTTTTAGCTATATTATTGCTAAAAAAATAAAAAAAGTGGACATACGTCAACATGGGAGTGGAAATGCCGGAGCAACAAATACACTCCGTGTTTTAGGGGTCGGACCAGCTATTTTAGTTTTATTACTTGATGCATTAAAGGGGATTATCGCAGTTCTTTTAGGATTTTATTTAGCTGGGGAAGGTTTAGCGCCGGCATTAGCAGGGCTCATGGCTATTATTGGGCATAACTGGCCGATCTTTTTAAAGTTTAAAGGTGGGAAAGGCGTTGCTACTACAATAGGAGTTTTAGCAACACTCGTCTTTCTTCCGGCCCTTTATGCGGGGATTTTGGGGATCGTTAGTATTGTAATAACAAGGTTTGTATCCCTTGGTTCTTTAATTTTTTTACTTGGAACTACAATGATTACGGTCTTTTTTCGGGATTATTTTAATTATCCAATCGAATATGCGTATTTACTATTAATTGTAACAGCTTTATCTTTTTGGAGACATAGGTCTAATATATTAAGGTTACTTAAAGGAACTGAAAGTAAAATTGGTCAAAAAGCTTAGCAATAAGGAGGAAAAGGCAATGGCTCAAATTGCGGTTGTTGGTGCTGGTAGTTGGGGAAGTGCACTGAGTATTGTTCTTTCAGATAATGAGCATCAAGTTCGGCTATGGGGAAGAGATGAAGAGCAAATAAAGGAAATTAATGAGAAACGAACGAATGAAAAATATTTACCTGAAATTCATTTGCCAGGAAACATAAAAGGTTATACGAATTTAGCCAATGCAATTGATGGTGTAGAAGCCATCTTAATTGTTGTTCCGACAAAGGCAATCAGAAAAGTACTTCGTGATATTAAACCAAACTTAAAAAAACCTGTTACATTCATTCATGCGAGTAAAGGGATTGAACCTGATAGCTTAAAACGGATTTCGGAAATGATTGAAGAAGAAATTCCACAACAATTAAGAAAATCAGTGGTCGTATTATCAGGGCCAAGTCATGCAGAAGAAGTGAGCCTTCGTCAGCCTACGACAGTAACTAGCTCTTCTTTGCAAATTGAAGAAGCAGAATATGTTCAAGATTTATTTATGAATATGCATTTTCGTGTTTATACAAATGCCGATTTAATTGGTGTTGAAATCGGTGGAGCCTTAAAAAACATTATCGCATTGTGTGCTGGGTTAACGAATGGTTTAGGGTTTGGTGACAACGCTAAAGCAGCTCTTATGACAAGAGGTTTAGCTGAAATCGCTCGGCTTGGAATTAAGCTAGGTGCGAACCCTTTAACATTTGCAGGTCTTTCAGGTTTAGGTGATTTAATTGTAACTTGCACTAGTATTCATAGTCGAAACTGGCGAGCAGGAAATATGCTAGGTAAAGGCATGTCACTAGATGAAGTTTTAAATAATATGGGGATGGCAGTAGAAGGTGTTCGAACTACGAAAGCGGCTTTTCAACTAGCTGAGCGTGAAGGGGTTGAAATGCCAATTACATCTGTTTTATATGACGTTTTATTCAAAAGTAAACAGCCTCATGATGCTGTCGACGAACTAATGGGTCGCGTAAAAACACATGAAGTTGAAGACTTAAGTTTATAACCCCAGACGCCATCGGCTCGAGGTCAAATAACCTACCAGATAAAAAAGTGGAATGACACACTTTTTTTTACTGGTAGGTTATTTGCTTGTCTACGCTAGGCAGGCGACATACACTTTCTATTCACATTGTTTTCCTTAGTGCATATGATATGTAGAAACTTATTTTTAGGGAGGACATCGCTATGGATAAAAATAACTCTTTTTTTGATAAGATTGAAAAGAAAACTAATGTGAAGCAAGAAGATATTTTTAACTTAGCTAATTCAGCTAGTGGCGCAAACTTTAAAGACGAACAAACAGTAAGAAATTTAATACGACAAGTAGCAAAACTTGCAAATAAGCCAGTTTCTAAAGAAAAAGAGGATGAGCTAGTTAAGGCAATTGTTAATAACAACATTCCGATGGATTTTGGAACTCTCGCTAAGATGTTCGGGAAAAAATAAGCATTTTTTAGGCAAGTGTTGTCTACGATTTCTTTTATACATGCATATACTGTAACGGAACGAACATCAACAAGGGCTCTTTCTAGGACTTTTGTATTTAGCAGAAATCATAAAGAAATGCCCCTTTCTTTATAGTTTTATAATGCAAATCTTTAAAATTTAAGATTAATGCTGCTAGTTGATTAGCATTCGTTCTAAAGTTTGGTGGTTGCTCATTTTGGGCAATCACCTTTTTTCTGTGTGAAAATAAATAGGCGTTTCGTTTACTTCAGCAAGCCGGCCGACATTGGGTTGAGAGAAGGCGCAGGATTGTTTTGTTTTTTAGGATTAAAAACTTGATGTTTAGTAGATTAAGAGTGTTTTTAATTTAAAAAGTATTTATAGTATGCTATAATAATCCGGCATTGGATATGATATTGATAATTGGAGGAAAAGAACAATGTCTGAAGGTTTAATTAAAATGTACATAACATTTATAACTATGGGTTTAATGTTTTTTGCAGTTATTGGTTCGTATGTAGCTAGACAAAAATTGAGGGGGATTATCCAAAAAATCGTCCTTTCCATCGCTTTTATTTGTATGATTTTAGCAGGTTTTTTAATTTTATTGATTGTTTTTAATGTACCAGCAGTTTAAAATAAGGGTGCGTAGTAGTTTGACGGAAATAGGCTGAAATTTCTTAATTTTATCATTACGTTTAATTTTTTATTAATATTAAATGAGGTTTGAATATAATGAAAAAAATACTCCCATTTTTTCTAATTCTATTATTAACTGGCTGTTTATATCCAGATGAAAAAAGAGTGGAAAATCAAGTTCCAATTAAAGATCAAATTTTATCGGTCGAACATGCAGTTGTTCAGTATCGGTTAGAACATCAGTCATTACCCGTACGGTACTCAGAAACAGCAACAAATCCATTTCAACAATATTTAGTTGAATTTCACAAACTAGTCCCGAGATATTTACAACAACCACCGGGTAATTCATTTGAAAATGGTGGGGTATATCAATATGTATTAGTTAATGTTGAAAAAGATCCTAAAGTTAAATTAATTGATTTAACTATAACGAGGAGAATTCAAGAGTTTCAAAGAACAGTTAATGAATATCGTCGTAAAAATCGTTTTGCACCTGTAGAAGAAGTTGTAGCAACTGGGGTGTTTTTATTAGATCATGAAAAGTTAAATTTAAAAGAAGCCCCCACTGTTAAGAGTCCGTTTCACCCAGATCACCGTCTTCCTTTATTGATGGATGGTGATGGCACTGTAATAGTTGATTACACATTGGACCTTAATTATGCTTTAAATAAATTTGATCATCAATTAAAACCTGGAGACGATATTCGGTCCATATTAGTGAAGCATTTCTTTTTTGTCCCTCAAAATTCAGTTCCTTATTCGATTGAACAAGGAAGAGCCGTTTTTGCGAATGAGTAAAATAATTTTAATAAAATAGTTATATAAAGCCTCCACCCACATATATATACAAAAAGGAAGGGGGCTTTTTTGTATTGAATTTTTAACTACATAAAGCCGCAGATTCAAGATTATATGAACATTTGCATCGTTACCCGGGTGATAATGAGTAAGTAGGTGATGACTAGCTGTAGAATAAAGAACAATCTTTTAATTTTTCGTTCTATGAGAGGAACTTTTTAAAAACTAGTGTCATATTTGTTGGACAACATCATAAGTATATATTGTCCGAGGTTGTACCATTAGGAAAAACGGAAGCTTCCACGATGACAACTTTTTGCAATGATATATCAAGAATAATTAAATCGTGGATGAAATAATTTAAACAAATGATCGGGAGGGGATCACGTGGAAAAAGTTGATATCTTTAAAGATATCGCTGAAAGAACGGGTGGCGATATATATTTAGGAGTGGTGGGCTCCGTTAGAACAGGAAAGTCGACTTTTATTAAAAAATTTATGGAACTTGTGGTCATTCCAAACATTGAGAATGAGTCTGAAAAAGCACGAGCTCAAGACGAACTTCCACAAAGTGCGGCTGGAAAACAAATTATGACTACAGAACCAAAGTTTGTACCAAACCAAGCTGTACAGCTTCATGTTGATGAAGGTCTTGATGTGAATGTTAGACTCGTTGATTGTGTTGGTTATACAGTTCCAGGGGCTAAAGGTTACGAGGATGAAAATGGCCCTAGAATGATTAATACTCCTTGGTATGAAGAGCCAATTCCTTTTCAAGAAGCTGCTGAGATTGGTACAAGAAAAGTAATTCAAGAGCATTCTACGTTAGGTGTTGTAATTACAACAGATGGAACCATAGGAGAAATACCAAGGTCTAGCTACATTGAGTCAGAGCAAAGAGTTATTAGTGAATTAAAAGAAGTTGGAAAACCGTTCATTGTGATCGTTAATACGGTACGGCCACACCATCCAGAAACGGATGCACTAAGACAAGAGCTAAGCGAAAATCATGACGTACCGGTATTAGCAATGAGCGTAGAAAGTATGAATGAACAAGATATTAACAATGTCTTAAGGGAAGTGCTTTTTGAGTTCCCAGTACATGAAGTAAATGTAAATTTACCAAGTTGGGTAATGGTTTTAAAAGAGGACCATTGGTTACGTAAAAGTTATGAAGATGCAGTACAAGATACTGTAAAAGATATTAAGCGACTCCGTGATGTAGATCGAGTAGTAGGTCAATTTGGTGAGTATGACTTCATTGATCATGCTGGGTTAGCTGGTATTGAAATGGGGCAAGGAGTAGCTGAAATTGACCTGTATGCTCCAGATGATTTATATGATCAAATTTTAAAAGAAGTTGTTGGTGTAGAAATTAGAGGCAAGGATCATCTGTTGCAGTTAATGCAAGATTTTGCACATGCCAAATCAGAATATGATCAAGTGGCAGACGCGTTAAAAATGGTTAAACAAACAGGGTATGGTATTGCAGCTCCGACGGTTAATGATATGAGTTTAGATGAGCCTGAGATTATTCGCCAAGGATCACGATTTGGTGTACGTTTAAAAGCAGTTGCTCCATCTATCCATATGATAAAAGTTGATGTAGAATCTGAATTTGCACCAATTATCGGTACAGAAAAGCAAAGTGAAGAGCTTGTTCGTTACTTGATGCAAGATTTTGAAGAAAACCCACTTTCTATTTGGAACTCGGATATATTTGGACGCTCATTAAATTCAATTGTCAGAGAAGGAATACAGGCGAAGTTATCGCTAATGCCAGAAAACGCTCGCTATAAGTTAAAAGAAACTTTAGAAAGAATTATTAATGAAGGATCTGGCGGGTTAATCGCAATTATTTTATAAAGTAAACGCATAAAATGCTTAAGTGTCTGTTGACCTTGATAGACGATCGGTAGTATCGTGTTTTTATAACACAGCTAATGATTGTTTATAAGGCGAGAGATGCTTTTTTTTTATGAGTGCAGTAATTTGCTAATACGACAAACATATGATAGAATTCCCTCAACTGCTGCAATTTTCTTTAACAAAAGATAACAATATAGGTAAAAAAGTCTTAAAAATCCAATGAATTCGCTAAAATATATTGAATTATTGTCGTTGATCGTTTAATATAAGGCTTGTTATTCAGTATTTATAAAAAAACAAGTATAAAATTTGCTGAAATGTGCAAGTAATTGAATAACGCGGAAATTTTGGGAGGAGGTGAATTACATGAATAAAACAGAACTAATTAATGCGGTTGCTGAGAAGTCAAGCCTTTCTAAAAAGGATGCTACTAGTGCAGTTGATGCTGTATTTGAGGCTATTACTGACTCTCTTCAAAATGGGGATAAAGTACAATTAATAGGATTTGGTAACTTTGAGGTACGTGAACGTGCTGCTCGTAAAGGTCGTAACCCACAAACAGGTGATGAGATCGAAATCGCTGCTAGCAAAGTTCCAGCGTTTAAACCTGGTAAAGCCCTTAAGGATGCTGTTAAATAATTTCATACATAAAGGGCAAGAAGAGTCGTTTTAACGTCTCTTCTTTTTTTTGTTTCATAAAATTAGAATATCCCTTCTGCGGCACGGTTGACAAAATAGCTAATTAGGAGTTTTAAGATTTGCTTTGGTAATGTTTGCTATGCTATGATTTTTATCAAGTAAAGCTACAAGCTTTTACGTAAGCGCTAACGCTTTCATTTTCATTATAAAGCAATTGACTGGAGGAAATTGGTTTTGAGTAATTTTGATCATAAAAAAATTGAACAAGCAGTAACGATGATTTTAGAGGCGGTTGGAGAGGATCCAAAGAGAGAAGGATTATTAGACACTCCGAAACGAGTCGCGAAAATGTATGAAGAGGTATTTCAAGGTTTGAATCAAGACCCAAAAGAACATTTTGCAACAGTTTTTAGTGAAGATCATGAAGAATTGGTGCTTGTAAAAGATATTCCATTTTATTCTATGTGTGAACACCATTTAGTTCCTTTCTTCGGGAAGGCTCATGTTGGCTATATACCAAAGGGTGGCAAAGTAACAGGTTTGAGTAAGTTAGCTAGGGCGGTTGAGGCAGTTGCAAAACGTCCGCAATTACAAGAAAGAATTACTTCGACTATTGCAGATTCAATGGTAGAAACATTACAGCCTCTTGGTGTTATTGTTGTTGTTGAAGCAGAACACATGTGTATGACAATGAGAGGTGTGAAAAAGCCGGGGGCTTCAACGGTGACATCGGCAGTAAGAGGTGCTTTCGAAAATAACAGTACAGCAAGAGCTGAAGTATTATCACTTATTAACTGTAAGTAGAGGCTCGTGATCATACTTTGCTAGAAATATTATTGGACAAACATCAAAATATAACATTTTACACTGAAAAATGGTTACTTTAATTATGAGGTGATTTTTATGAGAAATAATACTCGAACACAGCTGTTAAGTTGGGTCATCCCGATTGTATTAATTCTTATTGGTGTTTACATGATCTATATGTACATTATGTAATAACCTTTGATTGACATTCATCATATATTAAAGTAATAGTTGAGAGATAGAATATATTATCGTTTTAGGGGAGGATCATAAATGGCTGCAAGCGATGATTTCATTGTAATTAAAGCAAAAGAAAACGGAGTCAATGTAATCGGTTTAACTAGAGGTTCTGATACACGTTTTCATCACTCGGAAAAGTTGGACAAAGGTGAAGTGATGATTGCTCAATTTACTGAACATACTTCTGCGATAAAAATACGCGGTAAAGCAATGATTCAAACGAGTCACGGAGAGGTCGAGACTGATGAATAAAAGCAGGAAGCTACCTGCTTTTATTTTTTATAGATCGTACTTATGCTTCTTTTAAAGTTATGTTATACTATTAATGTCTTTTTTTATACTATTAAGCAGTGAGTAAATTTTATTTAAAGCATATAAATTTTTTTGGGGAAAATTGTTTTTTTTCTGGGGGACTTAAGATGATTTTAATTAACTATTTAAACGATGAAATAAAACAGATTAAAGAACGATTTTATCAAAGGATTAAACATCCTTATATTAATAAATTTTTAGAAGACCCCGTCTTGGATGATGATCGCTTATATATTCTTTATACAATGCTTGAAGAACAGAAACTGAGTAAAGATAATGTGAATGATTATGTGATAACTACTCTCTTAGTACAAGCAGCGTTAGATACGCATGAAGAGGTTTCTATATCTCATCTTAATTCGGATACAAGCAAAAAACAGAGGCAATTAACGGTTTTAGCAGGTGATTATTATAGTAGTCTTTACTACTATTTACTTGCAAAGATAAGTGATATTACGATGATACGTTTACTTGCTAATTCAATTCAAGAAGTTAATGAATCAAAAATGAGTTTTTATAAAAAAAATCATCAAAATATTTCACAATCAATTGAAGATGTAAAGATGATCGAATCATCGCTCATACAAAAGATTGCTGATCATTTTAAATTACAAAATTGGAAAGCGGCAGTTAGTGAGTTTTTCTTTTTCAAGCGTCTAGTCACTGAAAGAAGTATGCTTTTAAACGGCAGTCAAGTTCCATTAATTGATGCGATTGTTAATGAAGATGATATAAGTTTTATAAGCTTTAAGAGTGATGATCGTCTCAAACATCGCTTGGAACTATGTGATAAGTATATTTA
>SKSA01000124.1 GCA_007118195.1 Anaerobacillus sp.
CAGCTGGCCACCAATCTTGGCTGTCGGTCATTAAATCGTGAAGATCTTGCTTAAGAGCGTCATAGTCTAGCTTTTTGAATTCTTCTGCATAATCAAATTCTTCTCCCATAGGGTTAGATTTCCGGTCATGCTGATGCAAAATGTTCAAGTTCAACTGATTTGGCCACCAGTCTTGATTTGAAGTACCGCTAGATTTGTTACTAGTAGCGCCTCCGTGACCAAACGGGCATCCTCCAGTGTTACCATTGTTTTTAGCGTCCATATTTTTTCCCCCTCCGTGTAATTATTGAGTTAAAAAATTCATAATCCTTATTTAACGCCACTAGGATGCAACATCTCTTTGAGTTCAATCGTACTTAACGAGATGTAGATGGATGTGGCTAGTTTATTAGAATTATGAAATTCACTCAAGTGAATTTCGTAATTACGTAAACTGAGCCATATCAAACTGTATGTAGTTGCGAACGACTTAACGCAACTACATATAGTTACTTAATGGCGATAATATAGAATTACGAAATTCACTCAAATAACAAAAAATTATGCCTTAATTAGAAAGAAACTTTGAAACTGGATAACAATAATTATCCTATTATAAATTCTACTAAACTATTCCCTGAAATTAAAAATTATAACCACTAAAATCACAAATATGTAACATTTAGGAGATATTTTTTCTTTTGATTATAAAAATCATTTGATGAACGTAGCACAGTCCAAACGAATACACTTAAACTTAATGCCTTCTTGACTAAAGCATGAAAAAGAACGCTACCAATAGCGCTCTTACAATTATAATCACTAATATTTTTGTTCTGCTTACTTCAACCTTTCAATTTCTTCATCAGCAAGTCCAGTTAACTCACGATTTATTTTTGAGGGACCCCTTAATTTTTCTCTAGAAAAACAATTTCATGTGGATTTTTACCAGTTTCTACCTTCTTGATAATTTCGAAAGTATTAGCGTCAATGATAATCATTCCATCTTCGGTTTGATCAGTCACAAAAACTTCATTTCCTGTTGGAGAGAAGGCTACGTGATTAGGTGTAGGGAGTACAATTTCTTTTATTAATTCCCAGTCTTGCTCTGCATCGAAAATGAAGACCCCACTACCTCGGGCTACGACCCAAATATAACGATCATCAGAAGAGATGGCTACATCATGAGCATTCGTTCCAGCAGGTAATTGTTTCAACAACTCTCCAGTAGCAGTATCTATAACAGTAAGGGTACTCTCATCAGAAAGGTAATTTACAATATAAAGGTAGCTATCATCCGAGGAGGTGACACCAGTATAAGCTCCTCTTAATGGCCATCTAGATTCTATACTGAAATCTTCTAAATTACCTACGACTACAGAAGTCTCGGAACTATAAAATCCATCCGAATCATTTGGGCGTGCCCCCATATAAACTCGCTTACCATCTTGAGAAAAGTATATATGCGATAATTGTTCCAACGGTTCTGGTAGATCAAAGGTCCCTATGACTTCATTCGTTACGGTATCGATAACGCGAGGGATTTGACCAATAACTAAAAAACGGCCTTCTTGATCTATATCAATCCCGTGTAGATCGTTACCAATTTCAATTCTGGTTAGTTCTTCACCGGTCATTGGGTCAAGAACGAGTATGTATTGTCCAGCCATAAGACCAGTATAAAGATATTTACCATCTGGTGTTATCTCTATTCCGTGAGCAATATTTTCATCGCTTACCTTAATGTTACGAGTTACCTCTCCTTTAGAACTATCATAAACACTTATCGTTCCATCGGTAGAATTAGGAACAAAAACATAATAACCTTCATCATCACCTATATTCACAAGCCAAACTACAGAAACAGCTACGAGTAAAAACAAAATCACAAAACTATAAGTTTTTTTCATTTTAATTACTTCCTCTCCCAAAAATCTTGTGTGTTTGTTAAAAAAGCCATAAACACCACCAACAGTCTAATTAACAATGGTTGGCCTTTCCTTTTTCTCCTAAATTTTAATAATAAATAATGAAGAATAGTTGAAGAACTAATGAAGAAGTTATATGTTTTGTTCGTTAGATTGATAAATCATTACAACTAAAACTTAGTACACGGCACCCTGTAAAAAATTTGTAGTAATAAATAATAAAGAGGGTGCCATAAGGTGTAATTAACTGGGGAAGTGACCAACAAGCAAGGAGGGCTAGAGGAAAGTTGACAGAGTTGTATGTCTATTCGAATGAGTATAGAAAATATTACTTGCATTTTAGGTGAAGCGCTGTTATTGTTAGTAACAATAAAGTTGTTAAATAATAAAAAATTAAATAGCGATAAACTTCTTATCCAGAGTGGTAGAGGGACAGGCCCTATGAAACCCGGCAACCATCAAGTCGAATTTTGACTTGAACGGTGCTAATTCCTGCAAAGGTGTTAACCTTTGAAAGATGAGAGTAATGTATTTAATCATACTAACCTCTCTTTAAATCAAAGAGAGGTTTTTTTAATGGATAGAAGGCTTATCGCTCAAAGGAGCGAAAATAATGGAAAGAGCAGTGTTTGGGGCAAGCGAATTTTTCAGTCAAAAAGCATTTATTACTGTTTTTCGTGGTATTGAATATGTTCAAATCGGACAATTAAAAGGGACAAATATAGATATAGTAGAAATTTGGTTTGATCCCTGGAAAGTATCTTATAAGGAATTATTAGAATTGTTTTTTGACTTACATGACCCAACAGCTAGAGAAGGTCATCAATTTAAAAATCAGTCATTCATTTTCTTTTCTAATATTA
>SKSA01000322.1 GCA_007118195.1 Anaerobacillus sp.
CTTTGTAGCCTTCTTGCTGTCATTTCTTTTTCAAAAAATGTAATAAAATCATGGTTTCGAACTAAATCAATGCTGTAGTGTTCTGGTGTGTAGGTTTGAATCACTACTTCGCCAGGCAGCTGGTGGCGACCGGCGCGCCCACTTACTTGGGTTAACAACTGAAACGTTCGTTCACTTGCTCTAAAATCCGGAAGATTCAGCATCGAATCGGCAGCTAATACCCCTACTAACGTAATATTTGGGAAATCTAATCCTTTAGCAATCATTTGTGTACCTAAAAGGATATCCGCTTTACCTTCTGAAAATGCTGTTAGTAACTTCTCATGGGCTCCTTTTTTTCTCGTTGTATCGACATCCATCCTAATGACTCTTGCACCTGGTAAAACTTTCGATATTTCTTCCTCAACTTTTTGCGTTCCTGACCCGAAAAATCGAATATGTTCACTACGACAACTACTACAGCTTTTAGGCATCCTTTCCTCATGGCCACAGTAATGACACTTTAATGACCTACTCGTATGATGATACGTTAACGAAATATCACAATGAGGACACTCTGCTACATATCCACATTCTCGACACATTACAAACGTTGAATACCCACGACGATTTAAAAACAAGACGCTTTGCTCACCACGAGCCAAACGCTCTGAAAGCTTTTCATAAAGTAGTTTAGAAAACATCGACCTATTTCCGGACTTAAGCTCATCACGCATATCAATAATTTCAACTGACGGTAACTTTAATTCATTAACCCGTTCAAGCATCGATAATAAGTGATAAACACCTTTTCTTGCTCTTGCATACGACTCTAGAGAAGGAGTAGCACTCCCTAAAATTAGTGGACACTTATAGTAACTTGCCCGTTTTATAGCTACATCCCTAGCATGGTAGCGTGGGTTTTCATCTTGTTTATAGGTTGCTTCATGTTCTTCATCAATAATAATAATTCCAATATTTTTAAACGGAGCAAAAATAGCCGATCTTGCACCTACAACTACTTTAACGCTCCCATTATGGATTTTTCGCCATTCATCATATTTCTCGCCTTTTGAAAGTCCACTATGAAGAACAGCCACTAAAGAACCAAATCGTTCTTTAAATCTCTGCACCATTTGTGGGGTTAGTGAAATTTCCGGTACAAGAACAATCGCCTCTTTACCCTCTTTGAGAACTTCTGCAATAGATTGTAAGTATACTTCTGTCTTTCCACTACCTGTCACACCATGAATAAGGAACGTTTTATGTTCTTCTTGATGTATCGAACTAAAAATAGGTTCAATAATTTTTTGTTGATTTGTAGTTAACATTAATGGGGTTGTTTTCTTAAAGTTACGGTTTGCATAAGGATCTCGAGATACTTCGATTTCTCTTTCTATCAATATATTTTTATCAACTAATGTTTTAATTGTGCTTCTCGTAGTATTAATTCGTTCAATTAGCTCTTTAACCGAAACGGGCTGTGGATCTATTAGAAAATATTCAACAACTGACTTTTGCTTTGCTGCCCGACTATCAAGTTTATTTAATTGCACTGAAAGGTGTTGATGATCATTCGGTTCGACAACCTTCACCTTTTTGTGCGTAACCTTATCTTTGACCACGTAAACAACTTCTAGTATTGAGTTTGTAATCGCTTTTTTTATGAAAGGAATTCGTTGTTGATTATTTTTTATAAGCTCATCCCAATCGATAACATCTTGATAGTTAAACAAACCCTTCAAATCATCATTTAACTCATTGATTCGTTTTCGATCCCTAATTCTAATTTCTTTCTTATATTTTGCTCGAAGTGCTGCAGGGAGCATTGCTTGATAAGCAGTAATTTTAAAACAAAGAGCGCTAGTCGTTAGCCAATCACCCAAGGCGAGCAGTTCCTCGGTTAAAACTGGAGTAACATCTAAAACATCTTCTACTTGTTTTAATTTCTTTACGTCTGTTACATTATCAATTCCAATAACAAAACCTTGAACTTTCCTTGGCCCAAATGGGACGATTACCCTCATACCTCGCTCAATCGCTTGCTTTAGATGGAGGGGTACTTCATAATCAAAAAGACGATCCGTTTGACCTGATGATACGTCAACGACAACTTTTACAATCATACTCAATATCCTCTAATAATCGTTCAATTTCATTAAGTAAGTTGATAGAAACTTCTTGTTTACTCATTAAAGGGAGCGCCAAACTTGTCCCATCTTTTTTATAGATCGTAACGATATTGGTATCGCCTTGAAACCCCGCCCCTGCTTCAACAATACTATTAGCAACAATCATATCTAAGTTTTTTCTTTTTAGTTTTCCCTTTGCATATTCCTCTACTTGTTCACTCTCTGCGGCAAAACCTACAAGTAGCTGTTTTGATTTCTTATTACCTAACGTTTGTAAAATATCAGTCGTACGTTCCATCTCAATCGCCCATTCGTCAGGTTGTTTCTTTACTTTTTGCTCGTGAATGTTTTTAGGCCGATAATCAGCTACTGCCGCTGATTTTACGACAACGTCCACTTCTTCATAACGTTCGATTACTTTTTCATACATTTCGGCAGCTGTTTCTACAGGTACGAAGTCAACACAATTCGGCCGTTCAAGGTTTGTAGGTCCAGATATTAAAATTACTTTTGCACCTCTTTTTGAAGCCTCACGAGCAATTGCGTAACCCATTTTTCCAGAGGACCGATTCGTAAAGTAGCGAACAGGGTCAACTTTTTCCTGCGTTGGCCCAGCAGTTATTAATATTGTTTTACCACTTAAGCTCGA
>SKSA01000312.1 GCA_007118195.1 Anaerobacillus sp.
AAAGTTGGAGAGAGAAGGAGGTGAAGACACTGTTGTAGCTTTATCTTCTTTTACATTTTCAATATGAAGTGCAGATAAAAAAACGACACAATTTTTCGCTTAAGCGAAAAATTGTGTCGTTGTGTCCAGCAAACGCATCGATACTTGTATCTGATCAACCACCGGAAAGTGGTATAAGTAGTTCAACCATATCACCATCGTTTAATTTCATTAAACGATCAATAACAATAACCTTATTGACAACGACTAATGCATCATCATCCCATTGAATACCTAAAGAATTTATAAACTCTTCGACAGTTACTTGTTGCTCTAAATAATATTCATTACTTATATTTTCTAAATATGGGATATAGGAAATCACCTTAATAACCATGTCCTTTAGCTCCTATAGTTGTTACCTGATCTAGCTTACAAATCATGTCTTTGGACTCCAATCGTTTCCAACTCTTCCTGTGGGACATCAAAAACCGTGTTACTTGCTTTGTTTTCTTCTTCATAAAAATAATCTGGTAATTTATCATTAGCCTTCGTAAATCCAGCTTTTCGATTAAATGCATGCTCAACTTTTAACGTTTCATTTGCAATGTTAATGATATCTTCACCTGTAAACTTATCTCCTAAATAGGCAGAAACTAAGTCAGCGACAATGTCCCAACGACCTTGAATAGCACCAGCACTAAACATACACATACCAAGGTTATCTAAAATCGTGTTAGCCGTCTGAGCATTTTTCGATGCTTCCACTTGCCCTTCTGCAGAATGGTGATTAAGTTGAGCTCTAATTGTCTGACCAGCTGTATGGTCAGCGCCCATTGGAGAAGTCGCATAAGTGACCCCTAAGCCTTTAATTGCTCTTGGGTCGTATGCAGGCATCGTTTGCCCTTTCGCTGTAGGCACATGCGGTTCACCATATATTTTCCCGATAACCTCAGCACCACTACCGATAATCCTTCCGAGTGGACTACCTGTTTTGACTTCTTTTAATGCGGCAATCGCTCCCTTGGCATCTCCAAAAGAGAGTACATTTTGCGCCATTAAAACTCCTAAAGCCCCACCTGTTTCAATCGTATCTATTCCATACTCGTTGCAAAGTCGATTTAATTCAGCAATATCATCAAAATTACTAATATCAAGGTTTGATCCTAGTAAACCGATATTCTCATATTCTATTGGTCCTGTAACTCGCTTTCCATTCTCATCTGAAAATACGTTTGAACAACGAATAATACATCCAGGCATACATGCATGTGTAGGTGTTCCTTCACCACCTCGTTCAAGTATTGTTTCTCGAAGAGTTTCTCCAGAAATGTTCTTATAACCTTCCATTGACCCTATTGAAAAATTCCTTGTCGGAAGCGCACCTAGAGAATTGGTTGTTTCAACTAATCCAGCAGTACCAAGTTCAGGGTATATTTTAGCTGTCCCTGGGGTTTCCATTAGCCATCCATGATACTGTTTTAACGATGCTTTAAAAAGTTCTTTATCATTTGGTCGATTTTTTTCTACACCGGTAGCATCTAAGACGATCGCTTTTATTCCTTTTGAACCGGCTACTGCACCTAAGCCACCTCTACCGTTATATCTCGTCGGGTGACCATCTTTATCTTGTCCTGCAATGGCAGACAAATTCATTCTTTGCTCTCCGGCTACCCCGATTAACCAAACAGCGACATGGCTACCATACGCATCTCTTAACCAAGTAGCGGCTTCGCTTAAATCTTTGCCGAGGATCGGGGTCGCATCATCAAACTTCACACCGTCTTTAGAAAGGTGAACGATTTTAAAATCATCGCGAACATTTTCAAAAACAAGCGCTTTAACTCCTAATTTACCAAGCGTTAAGCCAGAAATCCCACCAGCATTACTTTCTTTAATCCCACCGGTTAATGGACTTTTGGCACCGATTGAATATCGATCCGCACTAGAAGCACCAGACCCCGTCAATAAACCAGTTGCAAAAATTAATTTATTGTTCGCCCCTAGGGTATGACAGGTTGCAGGGACTTCATCGTGAATTAGTTTTGACGTTAGTGCCCTTCCACCTAACCGTTTGTATTTTGTTGCATCTTCCTCCTTTACCGTTAAATTACTCATATCTACTTTTAATATTTTCATCTTTAATCCCCTCACTCGATAATGTATTTATTAATTATAGGTATTCATTAATTTGCTTTTTTTCAAACGATAAATCACTAAAAGTTTTCTCGAATTTCGGATAAAAGAATTGGATAAGTGGCCCCATTAAAAGTGTCACAAAAACTGTCCCAATACCTATTGGTCCATTAAATAAGTAAGCAAAAATCAAGGCAATTAATTCACCAACTGTCTTAGATGTCATAAGATTCAGATTGTATTTTTGCTGCATGACAACCATGAGTTGGTCAATTGGAATTACCCCAAGTTTCGATTGAATATAGAGAGAAATTCCAACTGCCATTAAAACTATTCCTATTCCTAAAAGGATTATGTTAATTATGAGTGATGGTGCTATAAATTCTCGAAATACTACTAACAACCAGAAGTCAATAATATAACCTTGGATGATGATCGTTAGTAACGAATAAAAGTCAGGTCGTCTTTTTAATAGCAGAGAATTAATAAATATTATGATAATTCCTATAATAATAACCCAGCTACCAACTGTAAAACCAATGGTTTCAGATAACCCTACATTTAAGGCTGACCATGAACCCGCGCCTAAATCTGCAATAATCATTAATGATATACCTAGTGCAAATATTACTAA
>SKSA01000279.1 GCA_007118195.1 Anaerobacillus sp.
AAGAATAATCGACTTTTAAAGGAACTTTTAGTTCGATTGCGCCCTCCATCACTTCTGGAACAATTTCTTTTAATTTTTCTAACTCTTCTTTAGGCGCTTCAAAAATTAATTCATCGTGAACTTGTAATAAAAGTTTTGCTTCCAATCCTTCTTTTTCAATTCGTTCACTCATATTCACCATTGCTTTTTTAATAATATCGGCAGCGGTTCCTTGAATAGGTGTATTCATCGCTGTCCGTTCTGCGAAACTTCGTAAATTAAAGTTTCTACTCGTAATTTCTGGAAGGAAACGACGACGGTTAAGTAGGGTTGTAACATAGCCTTTTTCACGCGCCTCTTGAACGATATCATCCATATAATCTTTTACGCCTGGAAAACTTTCCAAGTAGCGTTCAATAAAGCTTCCTGCTTCTTTTCGAGTAATTCCTAAACTTTGTGAAAGGCCATAATCACTAATGCCATATACGATCCCG
Source organism: Anaerobacillus sp. (assembly GCA_007118195.1). Lineage (GTDB taxonomy): Bacteria > Bacillota > Bacilli > Bacillales > Anaerobacillaceae > Anaerobacillus. The sequence continues at coordinate 474 of SKSA01000279.1, forward strand.
AAATTAACGGCCTTTGCACTACGCCGCATCTGATCCGTTACTTCATCTTTATTAACATGGAAAACATCCATCGCTGTTTTTGTATGGATATCCATGCCTTTATTAAAAGCTTCAATTAAGTTTTCGTCATTTGCTATATGTGCAAGTACACGTAACTCAATTTGTGAATAGTCAGCCGCAAACATGATCCAGTCACGATTGGACGGAACAAAAGCTTTCCGTATCTTTCGCCCTTCTTCTAAACGGATCGGGATGTTTTGCAAGTTTGGTTCTGTAGAGCTTAAACGGCCTGTTTGGGTTAACGCTTGATGAAAGATCGTATGAATTTTATTTGTATCATTGTTAACAACTTTTAATAAACCTTCAATATAAGTTGAACTGAGCTTTCCTAATTGCCGGTAATGTAAGATGCTCGGAATAATTTCGTGCTTATCTGCTAGTTTTTCTAAAACGTCTGCAGAAGTTGACGCACCTGTTTTCGTCTTTTTAATAACTGGTAAGCCTAATTTTTCAAATAGAACTTCCCCAAGTTGCTTTGGTGAATTAATATTAAACTTCATTCCAGCAAGATCATGAATTTGTTGCTCTAACTTAGATAATTGGGCCGTTAGTTCTTCACCCATTGCTTTAAGTTGTTCTACATCAACTTTTACCCCAGTCATCTCCATTTTTCCTAGAATAATCGAGAGTGGCATTTCTAAGTTATAAAAAAGATCTGTTAGATGGTTTTCTTTTAATTCCCTATTTATTTCTTCCCTTAATGTATAAACCGTATTTGCTTTATTAACGAGATGTTCAGCTAACACTTCTGTCTTAGGAACTGCTCGTTTCGCTCCTTTGCCGTAAACTGATTCATCATTAGCGACAGTTCGTTTCCCTTTACGATTAGCTATATCAGCAACTTCATGAGAAGTCGCTGAAGGGTCGATAATATAAGAAGCAATTGAAAGGTCAAAATGAATTCCTTCTAGATCAATTCCTTTCCACCCTAAGGCTACGACAGCTCTTTTTGCATCAAATATTGCTTTTTTCGCTTCTTTATCTTTTGTCCACGATCTGAAAGCGTCACTTGCTAACGCAACATCTGTCGGAATGAAAAAGCGACCATTTTCATTGACAATTGCAAGCCCGATAATATCTGCTTGATGATAGTTTTCTTCTAACACTTCAACAACAATTGCCGATTCATTAATTAACATTTTATCTGTTATTTCATTAGCAATGGTAAACTGAATTTCTTTGATCGCTTCCTCTTCCACCTCGCCAGCATCGAAGCGTTCAATTAATGATTGAAATTCTAATTCTTTAAAAAGAGAGACTACTTTTTGCTCATCGTATTCTCCAAAGTGAAGCTCTTGTAACGCTATATCAACAGGTGCTTCACAAAGAATGGTGGCTAACTCTTTACTCATTAAGGCTTGTTCTTTATTTTCTGTGAGTTTTTCCTTCAATTTCTTTCCTGACACTTCATTGATATTATCTAAAACCTTTTCGATGGTACCGAATTGTTTTAAGAGCTTAATGGCTGTTTTCTCACCAACGCCAGGAACCCCTGGAATGTTATCTGACGCATCCCCCATAAGCCCTTTCATATCAATGATTTGATTAGGGGTCAAGCCGTATTTTTCATTCACAAATACCTCATCATATGTATCGACATTCGTAATTCCTTTTCTCGTTAAAGCAACTGTCACTTGTGGGGAAACGAGCTGAAGTAAATCTTTATCTCCAGAATATACTTTCACTTCCCAATCATCGTTAGCAGCTTTTTTGGCAAGCGTCCCAATAATGTCATCTGCTTCATAATTTTCTTTTTCATAACGTTTAATTTGAAAAGCATCTAAAAGCTCACGAATAAGAGGGAATTGCTCTGACAATTCTGGCGGTGTTTTCTGTCTCCCTCCTTTATATTCTTGATATGTGTTATGCCTAAAAGTCGTTTTTCCTGCATCAAAAGCGACTAAAAGATGCGTTGGCTTTTCTTCTTCAATCACCTTTAAAAGCATGGTTGTAAATCCGTAGACAGCGTTTGTAAATACCCCTTTGTCATTATTTAAAAGTGGCAATGCAAAAAATGCTCTATAAGCAATACTGTTGCCATCAATCATCACTAATTTATTTTTCAAAATGCGACACCTCAATCAGTTCTAATTATTTTCTATATTTTATCATGTTTCATTATCATTAGAAAATCTCGGCTCCTAGCAAAATGGCATACAGTCAACGTCTAGAATGTAAAAGTCGGGCGCTTCCCTTCTCTTCGCTGTAAAACT
>SKSA01000289.1 GCA_007118195.1 Anaerobacillus sp.
AAACTCAAAACTCCCCATTTAACCAGTATATACAAATCACATTTTTCTAACTTCTAAGTAAACTATAGTAAGAATACAATTTTATAGGGACTTTTCAAAAAAACTCATTAAAAGGAGTAGACTATGAATAACGACCTAGTGTTTTATAATACTTCAGCGAATGAAATGACCTTTGACGAAGTTTTTCAACAGTTGTTACAGTTTATTAAAAAGGATCCAGCATCACTTTATCGATTAGCGATTGGTACTGATAGTCAAGTTCATCAACAAGGTACGAAGTTTATTACTTCGATTCATCTCCATCGGGTAGGAAAAGGAGCCTGGGGTTGTTTAAAAAAACAGATAATTACGAGGAGAATTACGTCATTAAAAGAAAAAATTTCACTAGAAACGATATATAGCCAAGAAGTAGCCTCCCTTTTTACAGAAAAGCACATTTCGAAAATGGCAGAAATCTTAATTCCCCATATTGATAACGGAGCAGATTTTATTTTTGAAGTACACTTAGATATCGGGAGAAAAGGTAAAACAAAACATCTCATCGAAGAAATGACTGAGCGCATATTAGCGATCGGCTTGCAACCAAAAATAAAACCAAATTCTTACGCAGCTTCCTCTTATGCCAATAAATATACGAAATAACTTCGAAGGGTTTCCTTCCTAAATTAAGCCATGCCTTATAAAAATATGATGATTACCAAAAAAACATATGGTTAGAGTTTCCTTACATGTTAAAATTATTGTTGATTAGATGTAAGGAGCCGTGGATGAGATTGAAAAAATTATTATTAAGTATGAAAGTCATTGTGTCGATCCTGTTATTTTATATAAGTTTACAATACGAACAAGCATCCCCAGAGCGAATGAATTTACTGCTTGTTATTTTTATCATTTTTGTCAGTTGGGGTCTAATACGAACACGTATCGGCTCTTTTTTTTGGTTATTTTACATTGATGCTGCCCTTTTATTATTACTAGATTATCAATCTCGCTTTGCAGTGAATTATTTTATTCATTCACTTTATTTTCTACTGATTATTGAGGCGGGCCTCCTAATAAAACGTAAATATTTAAACCGTACGATCGTACCGATTATCGTCATTGCTCTTAGTAAATACTTATATTTCCTTTTTTATCAGTTTAATGCCCGTAGTTTATCGGAAGCATTATTTCATCTATTTGCACTATTATTTATCCTATCGTTATTTCATTATGTCCAACTTCAGAAAGAAGAACGAAACAAAAATGAACTTTTATATAAAGAACTATTACATACACATCGTCAATTAAAAAAATATAGTGAAGAAGCACAACAAGTGAACGTACTGAAAGAACGAAACCGAATTGGACGGGAAATCCATGATTCGGTAGGTCATGAATTAACAGCCCTCCTTATGCAGCTTGAAATGAGTTTACTAACGTTAAAGAATAAAGATAACGTTGATAAAGTTGAAAAACTGCTTGTCAATGCTCGAGAAACCGCTAAAAATTGCTTAAAAGAAACGAGAAATGCCGTGCACGAGCTAAAAGAAGAGCAAACAAATTTACTTGAGGAAATTACTAATTTAGTAACTAAAATTCAACAAGATCATGGAATATTAGTTCATTTTATGATCGCTGAAGAAGCAAAACAGCTAAAGTTTACAGAAGAAGAATGTGCAACCTTTTATCGTGTGATCCAAGAAGGACTTACAAATGCGATGCGGCATAGTGCTACGAAAGATATATCTGTTTCTATTAATGTAGATGAAAATGATCATTTTATTTTTACAATCGAAAATAAAGTTTCCAATGAGAACTTGAAAGAAGGTTTTGGAATTTCAAGTATGCGCGAGCGACTTGAGGGACTTGGTGGCAGTTTACAAATTGACATTAGTGGAGGCTCTTTTTTTACGAAAGGTAATGCGCCACTTAAATGGAAAGGGGTTAAAAAATGATTAAAGTTGTCATTGCTGATGATCAAGCGATCGTTCGCGAAGGATTAAAAATGGTTGTCAACCATATGGAAAATATAAACGTTATTGCCGTAGCGCCTAATGGCCAAGAAGCTGTTGAGTCCTGCTCTATACATCAACCAGACATCGTATTAATGGATATTCAAATGCCGATTTTAAATGGCGTTGAAGCAACGAAACAAATAAAAGACAAGTTCCCTTCGATCAAAGTAATCATTTTAACGACGTTTAACGATGATGAATATATATTTGAAGCATTATCTTTTGGTGCGTCAGGCTATTTATTAAAAGATGCTGGTGCCGAGAAAATTGAAGAAGCCATACGTGAGGCGTATCAAGGCGGTGCGATGATTCAACCAATAGTTGCTGAAAAAGTCATAAAAAAAATGCAACAAATTAAAAAAGAAGAAAAGCCGACAGATGAACGACTTAGACTATTGACGAAACGTGAGGTTGATATTCTTAAGCTTATCGGTGAAGGAAAAAATAATGATGAGATCGCTAGTGAACTTTATATTACAAAAGGGACTACCAAAAATCATATTAGTAACTTATTAACCAAATTACAGTTGCGTGATCGTACCCAGTTAGCAATTTTTGCGTTAAAGAATGACCTTATATAGAAATTATCTCTATCGATCTAGAGGATCACTCGAGAACTCGTCCGAACATTTTCATACAAAACCCTTATGGCGGCATGCCTGCCGCCACCATCTAGAACGAAAAAGGCGGACGATTTCCTTCACTTCGCCGTGACCTTCTGACGAATCTCAGATGCT
>SKSA01000381.1 GCA_007118195.1 Anaerobacillus sp.
AAGATCAAAGCGAATATAAAGATACTTTTAAAATGAGCCCTGATAAATCAATGGGATTCGTTTCTGGTGAATATTCCGTGACGAGAGAAGCGAATGAGGTGAAAATTGAGTTGATCCCTTCCGGAGGCTGGACACCGGTATCCAATTCACTGTTAACGAAAATTCTGTTTACAAAAAAATCTGTTTTTTGCAGCTGGCCAAAAACGTATACATATGTACAGAAAGTTGATATTACGACGCTGCACTCAAAATCATACTGGGAAAGAATGAAGTAGTTTTTTACATCTGCAAATTCGCTCATAGGCGTTCGCCAAATCCCCTCTCATAAAGAAAACTCGTAAAAGCCATACTACTAATAATATTTAAATTGTGGGAGGGTTTGACTTGAGTGCTAAAAACAATGGATTATCGATTTTCGCCTTAGGTGGCTTAAATGAAATCGGTAAAAATATGTATGCGATCCAATATGAAAATGATATTATCATCATCGATTGCGGTAATAAGTTTCCTGATGAAAGCTTATTAGGAATTGATTTAATCATTCCTGATCTATCCTATTTAGTTGAAAATAAAGATAAAATTAGAGCTTTAATAATTACCCATGGTCATGAAGATCATATTGGTGGAACACCATTTTTCTTGAAAAAATTAAATGTACCTGTTTATGCGACTCGGTTTACACTAGGTTTGATTGAATTAAAATTAAAAGAACATAAATTGCTACGAGAATCGGAACTTGTTGAAATTAACCCAGACTCCAACTTAACATTTGGTGATATTAAGGTAGACTTTTTTAAAGTCAATCACAGTATTCCAGATTGCCTAGGAATTGTTTTTAACACACCTCAAGGGAATATCGTACATACTGGTGACTTTAAGTTTGATTTAACCCCTGCAAATGATGAATACTCTGATATTCATAAAATGGCGGAAATCGGTAAGCGTGGAGTGTTACTTCTTTTATCAGAAAGTACGAACGCAGAACGACCAGGCTTAACGCCGTCAGAACAAATGGTAGGAGAACATGTGGAAGAGGCGTTTAAAAAAGCAACACGCAAAGTGATCCTCTCTACGTTTGCTTCCAATATTAATCGTGTGCAGCAAGTCGTCGATGCGTGTAAAGTAACGAACCGTAAGCTTGCATTACTAGGAAGAAGTATGGTTAATGTCGTTCAAGTAGCAATGGAACGAGGTTATTTAGAGGTTCCTGATGGGATGTTGATTGATCAAGATGAAATCGACGCCATGGCCCCTGAAAATGTAGCAATTCTTTGTACCGGAAGTCAAGGAGAACCGATGGCTGCCCTTTCTCGCTTGTCTACAGGAAGCTTTCGAGGTGTTGAAGTTTTAGCGGATGATATGGTGATTTTTGCGGCAGGACCGATCCCAGGAAATGAAAAAGGGGTTTCGAAAATCATTGATAATTTATTTGCGCTTGGCGCTAAAGTGATTTACGGATCAGGAAGTTCGTCTGGCATGCACGTATCAGGACACGGCTATCAAGAAGATTTAAAACTCATGCTAACATTAATGAGACCAAAATATTTTATCCCGATTCACGGGGAATACCGAATGTTGTACCATCACCGTATGTTAGCGGAATCGGTTGGAGTAGAGCAAGGTAACACGTATATTATGAAAAATGGTGATGTTGTTGATATAGAAAACGGAACTGCACGGCAAACACGAAAAGTCCATGCTGGCAATACGTACGTTGATGGGGTTGGCATCGGTGATGTAGGAGAAATCGTGTTAAGAGATCGTAAGCAATTGTCTGAAGATGGCATGCTCGTAAGTGTTTTAACGATTAGTAAAGCCGAACGAAAATTAGTTTCTGGACCGGACACAATTTCACGTGGCTTCGTTTACGGCGGAGATTCCGACGATTTAATCAAAAATGTTAATCGCATTATGACAAAAACGACGAACGAGTTATTAGAAGCGAATGAAACAAAATGGAACGTGATGAAAAACAGTATTAAAAAATCGGTAGGGCAATACATTTTCCAACATACGCGGAAAAAACCGATGATCTTGCCAATTATTATTGAGATTTGAAAAAATGATGAAGTTTACAAAAAGCACGGTCGAGGCGATCGTGCTTTTTTGGATCGATTAGGCGTTGAGTTAGCTATGTTCAAATAAAGTTTTCGGACATGATGCCGACACCGTTCTCGCTATTCGCTATGTTAAGAGATAATATAGTGTAACTTTTTTTACTTTTTACCGACATAAACTAAAGAAGGAAAAAAATGATCATTATATAAGGCGATCGTCACATATCGAACACATTTGGAGGTATTCATAATGAAAACAAAATATAAGATTTTTATAGCTAGTATTTGTTTTGTAATTTTACTTGGGGTTGCTTATAAACAATATGAGGAAAAGAAGTTGTACGAGGAATATGTTTCACATCAAATTAACGGAGAAGTGCAACGACTAGTGATTGCTATCGATCACAGTTTAAATATTTATGAAGAAATTATTGATACTGGTAAACTAAAAAAGGGGGATGCTTCGACTATTAGTATTTATAGTAGAGACATTTTAAGTATCCCTCAGGAACTTCATTCTGTAGGTTTACAACTTCAACGAATAGAAACAGGTACTTTTTCTACGACAGAAAACATTGCTAAAACTGCTCAAACGATTAGTCCATTCTTTATGGAAATGATAGGTTATGATTATCTAGAAATGGACGAAATAGATGATGTGCTTTTTGTTTTAGA
>SKSA01000033.1 GCA_007118195.1 Anaerobacillus sp.
AATTTGTACGTTTGTGACTCTTGTGGTTATCATCACCGTATGACTGCTAACGAAAGAATTGATAGCTTAGTTGATGAAGGGAGTTTCCAGGAATTTAATAGCGATATGATTTCCAAAGACCCTTTGTCATTCCCTACTTACATTGAAAAAACAAACGCTGACCGAAAGAAAACGGGCTTAAACGAGGCGATTGTAACAGGGGAAGCTAAAATGGATAACATGCCATTAGTCATAGCGGTTATGGATGCTCGCTTTAGAATGGGGAGTATGGGTTCAGTTGTTGGTGAAAAAATTACTCGAGCGATCGAAAAAGCGATTGAGTTAGAAGTACCTTTCATACTTTTTTCAGCATCAGGTGGTGCGAGAATGCAAGAAGGTGTCCTCAGTTTAATGCAAATGGCAAAAACAAGTGCAGCCTTAAAGAAATTAAGTAATGAAGGTGGTTTATTCATTTCAGTTATGACTCATCCGACAACAGGAGGAGTTTCTGCTAGCTTTGCTTCTCTTGGCGATTATAATTTCGCTGAACCTGGTGCGTTAATTGGTTTTGCTGGTAGAAGAATAATTGAGCAAACCATTCGCCAAGATTTACCTGATGATTTCCAAACGGCAGAGTTTTTATTAAAACATGGCCAATTAGATAAAGTTATTTCACGATTAGATATGAAAAAAACATTAACGACGATTTTAGATATTCACAGTGAAGTGTTGTCGTAAAAAGGAGGTGTCTAGTTATGGCGAATGAATTACCTTTTGAAAAACCAGTGATTGAACTAAAAAAGAAAATTGAAGAATTAAAGAAATTCACTGAAGAGAAGGGTATTGACCTAACTGGTGAAATTACGAAATTAGAAGAACGATTAGAGCAGCTTGAAAATGATATATACGGTAACATGCAGCCGTGGGATCGTGTTCAAATAGCTCGCCATAGTGAAAGACCAACAACATTAGACTATATCTCATATTTGTTTACCGACTTTATTGAATTACATGGTGACCGCTACTATGGGGATGACGAAGCGATTGTGTCAGGGATAGCGAAGTTCCAAGGGACAGCCGTTACAGTCATCGGTCATCAGCGTGGAAAAGATACGAAGGAAAACATCCGACGTAATTTCGGAATGCCGCATCCAGAAGGTTATCGTAAAGCTTTACGCCTTATGAAACAGGCTGAGAAGTTTCATAGACCAATAATCTGTTTTATTGATACAAAAGGTGCATATCCTGGGAAAGCAGCAGAAGAAAGAGGACAAAGTGAAGCGATTGCTAGAAACTTACTAGAAATGGCCGGGATAACAGTGCCGATTATTTGTATCGTCATTGGCGAAGGTGGAAGTGGTGGAGCTTTAGCATTAGGAGTTGGAAATCATATTCACATGTTAGAAAACTCTACATATTCTGTTATTTCTCCAGAAGGTGCGGCGGCATTATTATGGAAAGATGCAAGCTTAGCGAAGCGAGCGGCTGAAACGATGCGCATTACTGCACCAGATTTAAAAGAACTTAACGTTATTGATGAGATCATTCCAGAGGTAAAAGGTGGAGCGCACCGTAATGTTGCCGAACAAGCGCTTGCAATTGAAAAAGTGATTGAAAAATCGTTAGTAGACCTATCTGAATTTTCTGAAAGTGAGTTAATTGAGCATCGTTACGAAAAATTTAATAAAATTGGTGAGTATGGGCTTGTAAACGATACCATCAGCATAAAATAAGGATTTTGCTTTCTCTAAATATAGAGAAGGCTTTTTGTTTGCGTTTTTTAGTGTATTGTCTTTATTAAATAGAAGTGGTATTTTAAAACGAGTGATGAAAATACTAGTATTACGGTTATTAAAAAACAATGAATGGTTTTAGTGAATTTAGTAAAATAACTAATACTAGGAATATGTTTAAATTTGTGATGAGGTGAACTTAAAATGAAACGAATCGGTGTATTAACAAGTGGAGGGGATTCTCCTGGAATGAATGCGGCAATTCGAGCGGTTGTTCGAAAAGCGATTTTTCATGAGGTAGAAATTTACGGTGTTTATTACGGTTATGCAGGTCTTATTTCAGGTCAAATTGAAAAGTTAGAAATTGGATCAGTAGGTGACATTATACACCGTGGAGGAACAATGCTTTATACTGCACGTTGTGAAGAATTTAAGACGTTAGAAGGACAAAAGAAAGCAATCGAGCAGTTAAATAAATTTGGTATTGAAGGTCTAGTTGTAATCGGTGGCGATGGCTCGTTCCAAGGAGCGAAAAAATTAACAGAACACGGCTTTCCTTGTGTAGGTGTACCAGGAACCATTGATAATGATATCCCAGGTACAGATTTCACGATCGGTTTTGATACCGCCTTGAATACGATCATTGAAGCCATTGATAAAATTCGTGATACAGCAACATCACATGAGCGTACATATGTTATCGAGGTAATGGGGCGTGATGCTGGTGACCTCGCTCTTTGGTCAGGCTTGGCAGACGGTGCAGAAACCATTTTAATACCAGAAGAGAATTATGAAATGAGTGATGTGATTTCTCGTCTGAAGCGTGGTCATGCCCGCGGTAAAAAGCATAGCATAATTATCGTAGCCGAGGGAGTTGGCAGCGGTATAGACATCGGGAAACAAATCCAAGAAGAAACCAACTTAGAAACGAGAGTTACTGTATTAGGTCATATCCAACGTGGTGGCTCGCCTACAGCTTCAGACAGAGTGTTAGCAAGTCGTTTAGGTGCTAGAGC
>SKSA01000390.1 GCA_007118195.1 Anaerobacillus sp.
AGGGACTGTCCCATAAGTGTCTGACACCATGTAGAACTTACTAAATATGGACGTATAAATTTATTATCCGTCTATATTTGGTGCCTAACGGTGTCTGACACTTTGTTTTGGGACAGCCCCTAACGTTCTGCATCCCGCTTCGAGAAATAGTAGTTTACATCCCTCTACTGCAAATTAGTAGCCTTTTCCATCTTTCTTCGGCATAATTGTACTTAGCAAATACTTGTTGGAGGTGTCTTTTATGAACATTGTTATCGCTGGTGGTACTGGTTTAATCGGTTCTAAAATCGTTGAACATTTCTCAAAAGACAAGCACCATATTTACATTTTAACAAGAAATAGCACAAACAAAAATAATACGGACACGATCACTTACGTCAATTGGCTAAATGATGGAGACGAACCTGAGAAAAAACTTGAAAATATTGACGTTGTAATTAATTTGGCTGGAGAATCAATCAATAGCCGGTGGACGAATGAGCAAAAAAAACGAATTTTAACAAGTCGTCTAGACGCAACGAAAAATTGTTTAACGTTAATGGAGAAACTTACGCAGAAACCGAAAGTATATCTTAATGCGTCCGCTGTCGGATTTTATGGAACATCACTTTCCACTACTTTTACGGAAGACGATCATGATGTTGGAACTGATTTTTTAGCAACGGTAGTTGAGGCTTGGGAACGCGAGGCAATCGAAGCTGAAGCGCTTGGAATTCGAACGGTTTTACTTCGCTTTGGTGTTGTTTTAGCGAGTGATGGTGGCGCGTTAAGCAAGATGATGATGCCTTACAAACTTTTTGCTGGTGGTACGGTCGGCTCGGGTAAACAATGGCTGTCCTGGATTCACATTGACGATGTTGTTTCAATGGTTGAGTTTGCGGTAAATAACGAAAAGGTAAGTGGTGCGTTAAACGTTACCGGACCGAACCCAAAGCAAATGAAGCAATTTGGCTCTGTGTTAGGAGGTGTCCTCGGTCGACCGCACTGGCTACCTGCACCGAGCTTTGCTTTAAAAATATTGTTAGGTGAGATGAGTCTTCTCGTTTTGGAAGGACAAAAAGTACTCCCAAAAAAAGCGATAGATCACGGTTTTCAGTTTACGTACCCACATTTGGAGGATGCGTTCAGAAGTTTGAGGTTGTGAGTAAGAACGGTCTAAGTATAATTCATTTTGAAGCTTGCTCAAGCAAAACCGTCGACAAATCTCTATTTTCATAATAAAAGACAGGCAAAGGAAATTATCTCCTTTCACCTGTCTTTTTAATATGATTGTTGTAGTCCATTAATAAACTGTAATCGAGCCTCGGTACATGTTCATCGTACAAGCATAATTATAGGTTCCCGGTTCTAGTGCATCAAGCTCCAAAAAGTTACTTTCCCCAGGTGTAATATTTACTCTAAAGTCAAGGTCGTTCGAATAAATAAATCGCGAACAGCCTAGTAAATCGTTACCATGGAAGTTTAATACAGTTGGTTCACCCGCTTCTATGGCAATATTGTTCGGCTCATAAGTAAATAACTCTACATTAATAAGCGCTTGTTGGGTAAAGTCACCTTCGTATATGGTCGGCAAAATAGTAAAATCCTGTATTTCATCTTCAAATTGTGATAATGCAATGTTACTGCTAACGACTGAAAAAGCAATAAAGCCGACAATGACGATCAAAAATGTTGGACTTGCGATAACTGGCTTTTTAAGCAGTTTTTCCTTGTCTTCCTTTTTTTTTACCCGCGATGAAATTTCTTCATCTATTACTTTAAGTAAAACAATATTCACAATGACAAATACCGCTAAAATAAAGACAATCGTTATACTTACTTTTGTTGGAAAAAGCATTACTCCAAGCATTGCTCCCATCATACCACCCATAACACCAGCACCTAATCCATCTAAAGCTGCCATTAATGAAATTGGCTTTCCTGTGAAATATCCAACAATCATTCCAAAAACGACCGCAATCATTGTCGGTGTACTTAATTCTACATCAGATATGACCCCTAAAATCGTACCAAGTGCAACACTAGACATCATCGCATTTGTCATTGCAATCATCATACCAGCCATACACGTGAGGTGTTTTCGATTTTTATAAGTATAGTAGGTGACGTATAAGGTGAGAGCTACGATCAGAACAATACTTACAATATTTAAAAACATAACTATTCCCTCAACTTTCATTTTAAAATAATATACTTTTTGGGGTAACTCGTCACATATAGATAAAGAAAATTTGCTATAGACGACCCCTAGCGAACAATTAACATACTTTTTTATAGACTATATGTAAATTATAAATGGACATATAGTAGAGCACATGTATAAGTTGTGAAAAATTCAAGATTCATCTAGTAGTTTTCATTAATTCGACAATTTTTCTTACTCATTCCTTCATAAAAAAATATTAAGGGGGGCAAAATATATTTTTTTCGAATATCCGTTTGCTCTACCTTAACATGACGTTTTGGGTAAAAAACATCGGTAAAAATTCACAAAAAAAATAATTAAAAAGAGGGTTTTATTTTTCGGTGAAATCGATTATGATGATATAGTATTTCAAAGATAACAGCCCTATATCGGAGTTATATTGGTACTAAACTCATATTACTCCTCAAAAAGGCTTATTATAGCTAAATACGTCATTAAATGAAGCTTATTATTGTTTTTAAAAGTAGTAAAACCAATATTATACGTAGGAAAATGGGAAGGCAATTGGTTGCGCCACCA
>SKSA01000310.1 GCA_007118195.1 Anaerobacillus sp.
CGTAAAAGGACCAGGCATCATAACCTGAAAGATAATTAATATTTGCAGGATCCGTAACAAGTAAAACCTCAATACCCCTTTCGGCCATTCGTTGCTTTGTTTCACTTAAACGATTTTGATACTCCAAAATATCAAACGGAAGCACGCGGATCCCCTCCTTGTTAGATAAGAATTAATAATACATTCAATTTAGGTACTATCATCTTATTAAAAACGCCATCTATACGGAATGTAAAAACTGTATGATTTTTCCTTTGATTGCTTTATACAATGTTGATAGGTATTGGTGTAGTCGGAAAAGAGGAACTCATTCTTTTATTTCGCTTTCCATTCAAGCGCTACAATGCCAAAAAAGGAAATCCATATTGACTTGGATTCCCCGTACGAAATTAAAATGCCATATTCAACTCAAATTTTCTTCAGCATCCAAAGTCGGACACTTAACTCTAATAAAAATAAGTCGTCAGAACTTACTAACGATAATTGCGTTAACGACTCAATATTCCTTAAGCGATGTAACAATGATTGGCGATGCAAATTAAGTGCTCTCGCTGTCTGACTAACATTTCCCTTATATTTGTTATAAATCATGAACGTATAGAGTAAATCCGTTTGTCTTCTTCGATCATAATCCAGTAAAGGCTGAAGCGTGTCTTGCACAATATCAGAAATTTCACTCTCATTTGAAATCGCCATTAAAAGTCGGTTAATTCGTGTATCACTAAAAAATGTGCGTTCGCCTAACCCTTTTTGCTTTTTTCCAATATCTAGAGCCGTTTTGGCCTCTTGATAACTATTATGAAAAACGTAATGTCCGTCTTTGTGAGTGGCTATCCCCCAGGATAAAACAACTCCTGAAAGAAGTTCATATAAGCGCCGTTCAATGATGTCCAAAAATTTATTTGCCGTTTCCATATACGGATGATGATCTGCCTCTAAAAAAATGGTCACATCACCGTCTTCAAACGTCGTCATCGTTCGCCTATGAAGCAGCTTCCCAGCACTTGTAATTTCTTTTTGAACATAGTAGTTCATACTTTGCAACGACCCGTTCGAGCCTCCGTAATCCTTTTCTTCTCGCACTTCACCTACGATGCAAATATACGGACGAGTTAAGTCATAACCTAGAAGTTGCGCTTTTGAAATTAGACGGCTATTGACTTCGTTATTATTTTTAGCAAGACTTAATATAAAGTTATCCTTCAAACGAATTTCCGTCATTTCAACCGCATTTTCTTTTACAAAATATAAAGCACAAGCTGTCAGGGCATGATCAAATACATTCATCAAAAAAGAAGTTAATTGCCCGCGATCATCTAGTTGGAAAAGGAGACTTCCTTGTTTTTTTTCATTATTTAAAATCGAAAGTTGGAAACACATACGCCCCTCAATCATGTACTCTTCAATGTAATGATAAAGGGGGTGCTCGTTGTATAACAGGTGAGATTGAGGAATTTGCTGTAATTGCCCACGACCATCACCGTAAAATATATTTAAAATCTTTTTATCAAAATGGCAATTGGCACGGACCCCTTGACTGTGGTCAGTAATTGCAACGGGAATTTTACAATTTTTGTAGATCGTATTGGCAATTTCCTGAAGACCTTTACCGTGAAGTACACAATTAATTAATTCTTGACGCACAACCTCACCTTGTTGTCGATCCCCTTTCTTTTCTTCGTTAATTTTTTGAAGAACAATTTCAAGGATATCGCCAAAACGGATTTCCCAAGGAATTTCTATAATAATAAAATCGTAATATTTCGCTAGTTGTAACACTTGTTCAGGAATTTTATGAATATACCGCCCGACTGCAATGGCAAGTGCGGCAGCTCCTGAATTAATCACGTCCTTCACAAATTGTTTTAATAAAATAGGGTCATCTTCACAACCGATGCCTGTACTAAGGACCATTTCATTTTTTTTTACAAAATTTTCAACTGGCAACTCAATCACGGTAATCCGTTCAACGAATATCTCATGTAACAGATTTTTACCTGTTTTCACTTTGGCCGCTTCAAAAATCGGTAAATGCACAACATCCTTAACAGATAATCCCATTTCATCACCTCAGCTTTACGAAAACTAGTTATTTATTAGTATATGAAACATTATTCTTTCCTAGACTTATTCCCTTCATGTTAGGCTTCAAAACAAATTGGAACACTGAAAAAGACGACCCGTTATCCGAGATCACCTTATGTCTTATTTAATTCGATATTAAAAAGTAAGATCTAAAACAGTTAAGTACTCCTTTAATTCATTCGTTGTTTTTTCTGCCAGCGCATTCTCCTGATTTATTTCTTTTATTGCTTGACTCGCAATTTCAAGTCCTACCTTCATAAATAGAGCATTTTCTTCAGGTATTTCTACGATCTTAGCAAAATCATTTTTTTCTCCAACTATTAAATAGTTTTCATTTACAATTTTTTGAATAGAATAGAGATGTTGATGCATTTCATTTTCCGGCCATTTATTTTTTACACAGAAAAAGCTGGGATCGCTCTAATTGATCCCAGCTTTATAAAATAAAAGGTTTTATTGACTTAACGCCCGATGCGGCAAACTCCAATGTAGATAAACTGAAAGCATTCTAAGAACAACAATCACTACAAATAAAATCATAATTCCTACCATCCCAGTTACGAGCTCAAGCCCAATCACAATTCCAGCGAGCATCGCCCAAACGATGTAAATCTCATTACGTAAAAAGATTGGTTTAC
>SKSA01000133.1 GCA_007118195.1 Anaerobacillus sp.
AAAACGCCCGGATGATTTCTCTTCTTAATTCGAAAAAAGAGAAGAGTAATCAAAAGCTTCAAAGTGAGCATTCTGTTCGCCCTTTTGTTGCACATCACCCCCATGTTGTGCAGCTCCCTTATATTTACTACGCAGTTGTTACCAATTGTTGGCACTCTCCCCATATTGCGCAGTTCCCACAAACTGTGAAGCAACATACTGCACATTCTCACCATACTGTGAAGCATCATGCTGCGCACCATCCCCACCTACTGTGAAACAAGGGGCTATCGAAAAACAAAGTGACTGGCACTTTGTTTTTCGATAGCCCCTTTTCAAATATTTTAAACTTACTTTGCCTCGCGAAGACCGGTATTCCAGTGTTCTTTTGGAGTTTTCACGCGGGTTGTTGGTACTTTCCCGACCAAATAGACGGCATACTTCCAATTTTTCATGAAATAAATTGTTACCATTGATGCAACGGTACTAAAAACAAATAAAAAGACAATGTAAACGGGACCGTAAGTTAATGATAACGCTTGATATACAACGTCAACGACCGAAATAAAAAACATATGCAGCAAATATATACCAAACGAATAGTTACTGATTTTTATAAATATTGACGGAACCGTTTTAACGTGTGACATAGCGTAAAATATAAATAGTGCTACCGCTGTGGCATGCAACAAAATATCGATACGCTTCGAGCTGTGCACAATTAATAAGTTTGAATGGTATAAATATAATACGACAGTACTTGTTATAAACGGCGCAATGAAAATAAGTGTCTTATGTTTTTTTAAAAAAGATACAAACGCTTCGTAATAAAAACCGCAATAATACCCTAGAGCAAAGTAAAAAATCCAACCAAGAAATGGAACCCAGTAAAACCTTTCCCAAATGTACTCGCTATGTGGAAAGTTTGGTGGTTGGACAAAATGAAACACGCTCAAGTAGGCAACGTTAATGGCGAAGGCAACAGTAACCACTAGTTTTGGGTTTGCTTTTTTTAAAAATGCATGGAGAAAAATATATAATAGATAAAATTGGAAGATGATTAAAATGAAGTAACCGTGATAATCACCAATCGTAGCGTTTAGAAAAAATTTTTTCGCCCATTCAAATATGGAAGTTGCGTACGGAATTGAATAGAAAAACGCCATAAATAAAAATGGTAAAAAGATAAAGCTAGCGCGTTTGTGTAAAAAGTTTTCCGGCAATGGCTTATTTCGATAGGAATAGGCTAATAGAAAAATAGAAATAAAAATAAAAACTGGGGTACTAAAATACAGTAACATGTTCAGCGAATCGAAAAAGAAATAATTAATTTTACTCATATTCGAATTCGGGATAGATTGTAAGCCAGCTCCAATCGCGTGAAGCAATACAACACTTAAACAAGCGATACTTCTAAGCGCAAACAACTCTTCAATTGTATTATCTCTATTCATGACCTTGACCCTCACGACCATCTCTGAACGTCCGCTTTATTTGCAAGAAAATAATATCTCCGCCTTTCTTTCTATATAATGAAAGTGCTTGGATAAACATTTCCAATTGTAACATCTATGCTACAGACTGTCAGTCGAAAATTGTAATTCACCTTAAATTTTCCTATACCCAAATTTAAAATCCTTAACACTTTAGAAATAGACATTTAATTTTAAATCGTTCATAATTAATATGAATTTTAATATTTTTTAAACAAAGGAAATCGGAGAAAATCGCGCTTTTTTCGATCCTCGACGTTTTTCTAAAGAAGGTTGGTCTTATACTATGGAATGGATTGTATTATTGTTACTTGGTCTCACTGCCGGAACTTTAGGTAGCTTAATGGGATTAGGTGGCGGGATTATCGTTGTTCCTGCACTAATGATTTTGAGTGGCTATGTAGCCATTTTAGCAGGAGTAACACCGCAAGTGGCGGTCGGAACTTCACTACTTATTATGATTTTTACGGGATTATCATCAACGCTTGCTTATTTAAAACAGAAAACCGTCGATTTAAAAAGCGGATGGCTCTTTTTTGCTGGAAGTGGTCCAGGTGCCCTCGTAGGGGTTTATTTAAATAACGGGATTGACGTGCAATCATTTTTAATTTATTTCGGTAGCTTTATAATTTTCGTTTCATTTGTGTTAATGATCCGTAAGCATTTAAAACCGTTGAAATTAACGAAAAAAGGAATTAAACGGGAATATATTAATGAAGCGGGCGAGACAATTGAATATGGGTATCACCCTTTTTTAGCTCTTTTAATTGCCTTTATCGTTGGTATGTTCTCTGGTTTGTTTGGGATCGGTGGCGGCTCACTAATGGTGCCGGCCATGATTTTACTTTTCGGATTTCCACCACACCGAGCTGTAGCTACTTCGATGTTTATGATTTTTTTATCAGCGATTTTAAGCTCTGTATCACATATCGCATTAGGGAATGTTAATTGGCTCTATGCGTTAGCTCTGGTCCCAGGAGCGTGGGTTGGTGGAAAAATAGGGGCAGCTATTAACCAACGTTTAAAAAGTGACACAGTCGTCAACGTACTACGAATTTTCTTAGTCATTATCGGTGTAAGACTTATTTACCAAGGACTTTTTTAAAGAGAGTTATGAGTGTTGAGTGAAGAGTTATGAGTTGTTTGTTAGTATAGCTTCAAAGCTTTCACACGTAAATTAAACATCTAACTAAGTTCTAGTGGATGCTTCGAAGCGTTACTTTCAATAACTCAAAACTCAAAACTCAAAA
>SKSA01000111.1 GCA_007118195.1 Anaerobacillus sp.
CCGAGTCATTTATTTGTGCGTAAGGGTTAATAAAGGCATTGGCTGCCAAAAACTCAGCGAACTCTGCTCCAGTGATTTCTCCTCCTTCAAATATTGCAACGATGTTTTCTTCATCTAATCCCATCCTATCTAATGGTTCAAATTGTATAAAATGATCATCTACTAAAGAGACTGTCGCTTCTTCGCGATTACAAGCAGTTACTAGTAACAAAAACGCGATCAACATTAAGATAATTCTAAAATTATTTTTTATCATTACTTTCCCCCAGCTAAATTTTCTTTTCTATTTTACAACTTGAAATATTTCTGATTTCTCCTTCGGGTTATTGATTAATAATCCATCCTTCAAATAAATGACATGGTCTGCTTCATTGGCAAGCTCATGTGAGTGGGTAACCGCAATTATACATTTATTTTCGTTATGTGCTAAGTTTTTAAAGGTTTGAATGATGCCCGAAGCGGTTTCTAGATCGAGGTTACCAGTCGGTTCATCAGCCATTATTAAATCAACATCACGAGCTAAGGCTCTAGCAATGGCCACGCGCTGTTGTTGCCCACCTGATAGTTTCAAAACATTTCGGGTTGCTTCGCACTTTGATAAACCAACCTCTTCTAATAGCTTTATAGCCCGATCTTTTTTATTCGTTTCCTTCGTACCCGTAATTTCCATTGCCATGACAACATTTTGTAAAGCACTCATGTATGTGATTAAGTTATAGGCCTGAAAAACTATCGCTACGTTAGACCTTCGATAGTTAGATAAACCTATTTTTTTTACGTCTATCTCATCATATAAAATCTGTCCTTCTTTTTGAACGTCTAAACCGCCTGCCAATGATAGCGAGGTTGTTTTCCCAGAGCCTGATGGACCAATAATGGCATAAAACTTACCTCTTTCAAAAGAATAATTTGCCTTATTTAAAATATGAACTTGTCTTCCATTTTCTTGATAAAAATAAGATATGTTTTTAAACTCCAAAATAGAATTCATCGATAATTCCTCCCTTAATCATTTCTCGTTAAAATAGTTTTCGGATGATAGCGGAAAATTGACGCAGAAGGTAAAATGATGGCAAGTAAGATAATAATGAGACCAATCATCCCGAGCTGCTGCATTTCTTGCGCCGTCACACTGACATCAATCTCTGTGATAGGAGCAGCATCTACTTGGGGTTGATTAAACATGGAACCAAAAGCACCACGAATCCCTCCACTTCCACCTTTAGACTCTTCCAATTGACCGCTTCCTTCTACAGAAGTAGTAGTCTCTCTTTCTAGTAGATTATTCCCAACCGTTTGGGCGATCCAACCCCCGGTAAATTGTGAAAGCGAAAATGCAATGACTGCGATAATTAAAACTTCAACAAATATTTGCCCGACTATTTTTCCTTTATTTTCACCTAGAGATAAAAGAACTCCGATTTCAAATGTTCTCTCTTTCATATTCAACATTAAAATTAACGCTAAAATAACTGCTCCAGCAATCGAAACTAAAATAACCACATTTTGGGAAACTGAAGCAACATTATTAATTGGACCGATCATTTGCTGATATAAGCGATCGTTCGCATCTAGCTTAAAAACTTGTAAATCAAGACCAGACTGTAACGCAAGTTCGTTAAATTTTGCGATATTTATCGGATCATCAAGAAAATAAATCGCACTATCCATGGAAGTCATTTGATTTTCTTCTTCTCCATGCGGCTTAAGTAAATTAGCATATGGATAGGAAACATACATTTTATTATATGGATTCATGATCGGAATATCGAAAGGCGTCGTTTGTTCGTAAATGATATCCGTTTCGTAAATTCCTATAATTTCAAATTCAAGCACCGTTTCTTCATTCGAAGACTTTAAATTCAACTTATCTCCAACCGCAAATTCATTTATTTCGGCGATTCTCTTTTCAATTAAAACGACAGGTTGATCTACATTGCTAGATGTAATGTGCTGACCTTCCATCAATTGATTCGATCCATCACTGAATTCATGAGCAAGCTCACTATACAGCGTTCCTTCTACAGAAATTTCTGTTAAAAAACGCGATCCCATACCTGTCCTTGCGCTTTGATCCCCTTGATTTACTACTTCTTCACTTTCTACTTCTTCCGTTTCTTCGTTACTATAATATTGAAATCCGTCAGTAAAAACCGTCGTACTACTTAAGTAGTTAAAAGAACTCACATAGTCAAGACTAGCTAACTTTTCAGCCATTTCTACCGTTACGGGTTCGCGTTGAATTAAAGAGCCTCTTCGTTGCACATTGTCCAGCTGACCTAGTTCCTCCATCGCTTTTTCGACATCAAACTCTAAAGTAACTGTCCCACCAAGTTTTTGCCTTGCCAACTCACTTGCTTTACCAGTTGCATTTTCAATCGATAAACCTGCAACTATCAGGTTGATAATGACGATAAATATGATGAATAATATTAGGCTATTAGCCTTCTTTGCCTTTACTCTCGTCAATGCTCTTTTCAAAAAATTCATTTGCGTCTTTCCCCCTATTCATTTGTTTGATCTTTTTTCATACAAAACCCTCATGACGAGGCACAGTCACCATCTGGCATGTAAGAAACGGTCGACTTTCCTCCTCTTATAAAATTGATTATAGGTTGTCTAGATGAATTGTACGTGAATAGTAGATGAAATAACGGAGAATATTTTCTAATGTTTTCTATAAGAATAAAGAACTTAACGGCTCATTAAGGAAGTTGCAAC
>SKSA01000235.1 GCA_007118195.1 Anaerobacillus sp.
ATTAAAGGTTAGGAAGATGTAGTAATGATAAATGACTATTTTTATGAAAGATATCTTCGAATATGCTCATAAAGGTGGGAAAATAATGATTACATAAAAAAAACTAAGGATTTCCTAATTAAAGGAAAAACCTTAGTTTTTTTACGTATTGCGGCGAGAGACAGCACTCCACATAGTGCTTGCCAAAAGGCGCGTCAATCTCGTCTTATGCAATTGAGCTCATCGCTAGATTAATATAACATTTTAAATGGTCGATGACAAGGGGGAATACGGAAAAAACTAAAATTAGCTTAGGATGAAATTTTTTTCATGTGAGTGAATTTCATAATTACCTAAATTGAGCCATATCAAACTATATGTAGTTGCGAACGACTTAATGAAACTACATATAGTTACTTAATCGCGATATTGAATGATGAAATTCATTAATGTATCAATTGGTTTAATTCGGATGTTTAAGTATCGATTCGGACGAACATATTCTACATCGTACGATAACAGCATTCTTTTTAATTATTGGAATATTATCACCATTTTTTGATGCCCTTTATACACTAGTTAGTAGGTCTTTATAAGGGGAGAAGTACGATGACGAAATTAGAGCGTCACTTTAAAAAATATAGAAAAAACATTGTCGGTTTGACTGAACGCTACAACTCTCCATATGGAAAACAAAAGTTACTTTATGCTGATTGGGTTGCTAGTGGGAGATTGTATAAACCAATAGAAGAAAAACTGTTAAAAACGGTAGGTCCATTTGTTGCAAATACACATACAGAAGCCAATGTCACTGGGTCGACAATGACGGCTGCGTATGAATTTGCTAAGCAAATCATAAAAAAACATGTAAATGCTGATCCTGAGAGTGATGTGATTATTACCGACGGATCGGGGATGACTAGTGTCGTTAATAAACTGCAAAGAATTTTAGGGTTAAGGCTCCCTGAAAAATATAAACAACGAATTTTTTTAAAAGAAGAAAATCGCCCTATCGTATTTGTGACACATATGGAACATCATTCAAACCATACTTCTTGGCTTGAGACGATCGCTGATGTTGTCGTTGTTGAGCCTGATAAACATAACGCTATAAGTCTTTCAAACCTTAGACAAACATTGGAAAGATATAAACATCGCAAATTGAAGATTGGAGCATTTACCGCTTGTTCAAATGTAACAGGAATTAAAACCCCTTATCATAAAATGGCTAAAATCATGCATGAACACGGGGGTTATTGTTTCGTCGACTTTGCATGCTCTGCTCCTTATGTCCGTATCAATATGAAACCACAACATGAAGCAGAACACCTTGATGGCATTTATTTTTCTCCACATAAATTTTTAGGCGGTCCAGGTACGAGTGGTGTTTTAATTTTTAACAAGCATTTATATAAGAATAAAATTCCAGATCACTCTGGTGGAGGAACTGTAAACTGGACGAATCCGTGGGGGGGGAAAAGTTATTACGACGACATTGAAAAACGTGAAGACGGTGGTACTCCAGGATTTTTACAAGTCATGAAAACAGCATTATGTATAAAGTTAAAAGAGGAAATGGGTATTGAGAATATATCAAGGAGAGAAAAAGAGATACTAACGATCGCCTTTAACGAACTTGCTAGTATTAAGGGCTTACACATTTTACAAGGGAACATTCGAGAACGGTTAGGAATCATTTCTTTTTATATAGAAGGTATTCATTACAACTTAATGACCAAGCTTTTAAGTGATCGATATGGGATTCAAGTTCGTGGTGGTTGTGCTTGTGCTGGGACATATGGCCATTATTTATTAGGAATTAGTAAAGTTCAATCTAAAATAATTTCTAACCAAATTGATCAAGGCGACGTATCAAAAAAGCCGGGCTGGGTCCGCTTATCGTTGCATCCAACGATGAAAAATGCAGAGGTTTACTATATAACGAATGCGATCAAGGAAATTGTATTAAATATTAATGATTGGAAAAAAGACTATTGCTACGACAACATTAAAAATGAATTTTTTCATAAGAAATTCAATGATACTCAAGATGTAAAAAAATGGTTTGCTCATTAAGAAGGGTGGTTCAATGAATCTCCCTTCTTAATTTTTTTCATAAAGCTTGCTATGTATGATGCTTTCTTTAGAGGAGAAACTACTTATCGAGAACAATCATGTGATTTTACTTTTTTCAAGAAGTGTTACAGCTAGGTGGATTGTTAGAAGGGGGATCAAATATATGGATAGAAAAGGTTCGATCGTTTTATACGTTTCACTTGCGGCATTGCTGTTACTAGTAATTTTCGGTGCGGTGATTCCAAATGCTTTAGAGAGTGTAACGGCTTCGATGCAAGTCTTCATTTCGACGGCTTTTGGTTGGTATTATTTAATTATCGTTACGCTAATTACGATTGTTTGTTTATACTTTTTAATTAGTCCGGTTGGTAGGCTAAAGCTCGGAAAACCAGACGATAAGCCGGAATTTTCAAGACCGACTTGGTTTGCAATGTTGTTTAGTGCAGGAATGGGGATTGGTCTAGTATTTTGGGGCACAGCTGAACCCATTAGTCATTACGCTGTTAGTTCACCGACAGGAGCAGTAGGAACGGACCAAGCGATTAAAGATGCAATGCGCTATACTTATTTTCATTGGGGAATTCATGCGTGGGCCATTTACGGAATTGTTGCTTTAGTTTTAGCGTATTTTAGTTTTCGTCATGGAGAAAAAAGCTTAATTAGTGCCACATTACGACCGATTTTTGGCGATAAAGTAGATAATACATTAGGAAAAGTTATCGACATTTTTGCGGTATTAGCAACTGTTGTCGGAGTTGCGACAACATTGGGATTTGGAGCTGTACAAATTAATGGTGGGTTATCTTATTTATTTGGACTACCTTTAAATTTCCTTGCTCAGTTTTTCATTATTGCAGTTGTTACGGTATTATTTATGATTTCCGCTTCAACCGGATTAAAGAGAGGCATAAAAATTTTAAGTAATGCCAATATGACACTAGCAATTTTACTGTTTTTAATAATGTTTATCGTTGGACCAACGTTATTTATTTTAAACTTGTTCACACATACGATCGGAACGTATCTCCAAAACTTAGCGGCAATGAGCTTTCGAATGGCTCCATTAGATGAAGATTTAAGAGGTTGGATTGATGGTTGGACGATTTTTTATTGGGCATGGTGGATTGCTTGGTCTCCTTTTGTCGGCATCTTTATTGCGCGAGTATCAAAGGGGCGTACGATTCGTGAGTTTGTATTAGGAGTTTTATTCGTCCCATCAATTGTCGGCTTTTTATGGTTTTCCACTTTTGGTGGCTCGGCAATGATGCTCGAGCATGATGGAATTACACAAATTTCCGCATTAGCGGTAGAGGAATCATTATTTGGAGTATTTTCACAATTTCCATTAGGTTACTTTGCCTCGATTGTGGCAATGATTTTAATTAGTACGTTTTTTATCACCTCAGCGGACTCAGGAACCTATGTGTTAGGGATGATGACAACGAATGGTTCACATTCACCTGGTAATCGAATTAAGTTAACGTGGGGAGTAATGCTGTCACTAACGTCATTAGTGTTGTTATATTCTGGGGGACTTCAGGCATTGCAAAATACAATGATCGTTGCGGCACTTCCATTTTCTGTGATCATGGGCTTAATGACGATTAGTTTAGTTAAATCCTTGCATAAAGAAGCGAAGGAATTAGGGATCGGAAAAATAAGGAAAACTAAAACTTAAAGGTCGTAAAACATTGCGCAACGCATTAAGGAATAAACTTTTTTCCAAAAAAGGGTGTTCTATAGAAAATGGGCAGTCACCGTTAGTCACTCAATACAGACGTATGATAAATAAGTCTGTATTGAGTATTTATCTCTGATGAGCCGATCCTTATGGAACACCCTTGAATTAAAATTCAGGTAAATTATCTAAATTATTTTCTTTAATGCCATCGGGCTCGCTTCGTAAAATATCCCGACCGTATTTTTGAAAAACATCGATGTGGGCAAGGTTTCCCTCTTTCGCTTCTTCTAGTGCTGTTATATAATCAAGCTCTCGACCACTTTCTGTTTTAAATGCGATCAAGTCTCCGTCATCATTTTTTCTAACGGCAACGATGGCTTCTTTTCCTTCATCAACCTGATATCCTTCCACTCTACCTTCATTCCGATATTGCTCGTATATTTCTTCAAAATGATCTTTCATCATTAGATCCCTCCTTAATATTTAGTTTGCTTTGATCTGAAAAAGTTATGAAGTTTATTTCGGTAGCGATAGTGAAATAATTTAAGTATAGAGTTGAAAGGGGTGTTTCATTTGCAAATTTATTTTTCACCTGAATTCATTAATCAAAAGGCCCAAGTTTTAAACATTGTTACTGATCGTAATGAAGCGATCGGTTACTTGTCATTTTTAATGGAAGAAAGTAAAATGTATGTGTTTGCAAATTTGGAAGAAGAAGGGGTTTGCGAAGATTTTAAAGATTTATTAAAACCGTATTTACAAGGTTTAACAAAAATAAAATCAGAATTAGAAGTGATGGCATACATATCCGTAGGTGGTAAAAAAATCGAAATTGAATTAGGTGAAAAGTAGATAAAAAATGGGGGAAAACAATGAACAATTATAAATTAGTTATTCAATATGATGGTGGACGCTACAAAGGCTGGCAGCGGCTCGGAAATAGCGAAAATACGATTCAAGGAAAAATAGAAAATGTACTATCAGAGTTGATAGGAAGAAAAATTGAAATTACCGGAAGTTCTCGAACAGACGCAGGTGTTCATGCCTTTCAGCAAATTGCCAATTTTAAGGTTCGTGAAAATTTCACGGAAAAAGAACTCAAAACTTATTTAAATAAATATTTACCACAAGATATTAGCATTACAGATGTTACATCTGTTCATGAACGGTTTCATGCTCGCTATAATGCCAACGATAAAACATATTTATATAAGATTTGGAATGAGGAACATACGAATCCCTTCATGAGAAAATATAGTATGCAGGTGGAGGAAAAGTTAAATATCGAAAAAATGAAACAAGCAGCTCAGCACTTTATCGGGGAGCATGACTTCACCGCCTTTTCAAATGCTAAGTCTAAAAAGAAGTCAATGGTCCGGAAAATATATGATATTAAGCTAGAAGAAAAAGCCGGCTTCATTCAAATTAGAATACGCGGTAACGGCTTTCTTTACAATATGGTTAGAAAAATGGTCGGTACCTTGATCGAAGTGGGCTTAGGGGAAATAGAAGCAGAAACACTTCCAACCATTTTAAATTCAAAAGAGCGAAACCAAACAGGTCGTTTGGCAGATCCAGCTGGGTTGTACTTAGAAAAGATTGACTTTTAAAAAATTCCATTCTCTAGTCGTAATAGCTTGTTTTGCTGAATACAATGTACAAGCGGTCGGTTGTCCAACCGGCAAAATGACGTTACTGACTGGGGGATTTTTAAATGAGTGTTTTTTTCGGTTATATTTTATTAGGGCTATCTTTAGCAGCACCGATCGGCCCTGTAAATGCTGCACAACTAGATAAAGGAATTAAAAATGGTTTTTTTCATGCATGGTTAGTCGGCTTAGGAGCAACGATTGCTGATGCTTTTTATATGTTTCTCGTATTTATCGGGGTTGTTCATTTTCTGGAACTTCCGTTTATGCAAACATTCCTATGGTTGTTTGGATTTTTTGTGCTCGTCTATACCGGGATTGAAAGTTTGCTTGGTGCAAGAGAGGTAGCGACACTACATTATGAAATGCGTACGAAAGCATCGCACTTTAAATCGTTTTTATCTGGATTTTTTATTTCGCTTTTTAATCCATTGACGATTCTTTTTTGGCTAGGGATTTTCGGTTCAATTTTAGCAAAAACGGTAACCCAAAATGATATCGGAACAGTTATGCTATATACTGCAGCGATTTTTATTGGAATTACCGTTTGGGATATAACGATGGCACTACTTGCAAGTAATTTAAGAAAGTTTTTAACAAATCGACTGTTAGTGGGGATTTCTGTATTGTCAGGACTATCATTAATTGGCTTTGGCGTTTATTTTGGAATTCACGCCGCTACTGTTTTATTTTCGTAAAAACTGAGGGTGTTGTTGGTTTCTTCGGCTTTTTCCACTGTTGGTGCATGAATAATGTCACAATCGCAATGATGCCGACAAAGGCGATACTAACAAAAAAACCTGGTCGGCTAATGCTATGGAATAAAGTCCCAAATACTGCTAACATAACGAGTAAAAACCCAAGTAACCGTTTCACATTGTCGGCCGTTTTCATTTCATGAATTCGTCCGTACGAGCCAATGATAAATAACCAATTATATAAAAGCATTAAACCAGCAGCGGTCGTCACGTATTCATATACTCTTCCAGGCATGAGGATCGCTAATATGATCGAAGCGATGATGCCGGTCGATGTTAAAAGGATTGCATTTAATGGAATTTTATTATTTTTTACTCGCTTAGCAAATCCTTTAGGTGCATCTTCGTCTTCGGCTAAAGTAACTAATATACGAAGCACAGCAAATAAAGAAGCAACCATCGTTGAAAAACCAGCGATGATAAAAACCCCGTTAAAAATATGAGTTACATAAGGAATATTGTAATTCTTCATGGCTGTAACAAATGGACTCGTATCATTGGTGATTTTATTTAACGTCACCATAAATAAAACTAAAGCAATCGAAGTGACATAAAGAGTTGAAAGTATAAAGAGCATCACTTGTCCCGCTTTAGGAGCATCCTCCATTTTATTAAGTCTAATCGCAAGAAGTCCTACGATTTCAATTCCCCCAAAACCGTAAAAACCAAATATAAATGAGGGTAACAATCCTCTTATTCCGTTCGGGAAAATCCCATCATAGGTTCTTGGAAAGGTAACTTCTGTATCGGCACTTCCAAATAAGCCGAAAAGAGCAATGATCGCTATAATGAAAAACATGATGAGTGCTGCAAGCTTCATAACAGCAAGAAGGTTTTCGACACGGTCAAAGCCACTCGGTCCTGCAATAATCACAAGAAGTCCAAGGATCGCATAACCAGTCGCAAACATCCATAAAGGAATATTTGGAAACCAAAATTGTGAGAAAATAGCTAAAGCAGTCATTTGACTCCCCATAATTAACAGCTCAGATAAGAAATACACCCAGCCACTACTAAAACCTGCCCAACGCCCGTAAGCTTTTTTAGCGTATGTACGAAAAGAGCCTTTTTGAGGATCAGCAATCATCATTTTTGCGAGTGCTTCATAAACAAAATAAGTTCCTAGCCCGGCAAGAGCATAAGATAACAATACTGATGGACCAGCCATATTGATCGCGATACTTGAACCAAGAAAAAAGCCTGTCCCAATCGTACAAGCAACCCCTAATAGAGAAAGTTGCCACCAGGATAACGGTTTTTCTTGTTTTTCTTGAGAAGTCGTTTTCAACACAATCCCCCCTTATCATTCTTTTATTTTTTGATAAAAGTGGTGAGTTTATGTAAAAGAATGAGTAAAGGGGAGGGGGGAATACGCCTTAAAATGTCTTCAAAGTAGGTCAGCTATCCAGGTTCGGTGGCGAAAGTTTAAATAATTTACAGTGATAAGTAAAATCAACAGTATAAATAATTGACAATAATTGTAGCGGAGATTGTAATTTCTCCCGGCTGGATCGGTGTAGCCTCTGCCTTTGCCAACAATGGTTGTGCAAATGGTACAGGGGGAGATGTTCGTATTGAAAATTCTTCGATTTTGAAAGGTATAGGGTTAAGAGTGACTGGTAATTGGGATGTGAGCGTTATTGCCTTAGCGTAGGCATTGTGAAGTGCTATTTTTAATGCTTCATTGTAATAAGCTTCCGGCTGAGCAACAGTAAATTCGATATTTGAAACAGTGTTGGCTCCTTGACTTACGGCAAGATCCACGACTTGACCAGTGAGTTCAATATTATCAATTTTCACTTGAAGCTGATGGTTTACTCGATAGCCTCGGAAAATTTGCATACCGTCCTTGTAATCGTATAATGGATCAATACGATAAATAACCGTTTGGATGTTTTCTTTTGGAATTCCTAGATCGATCAAAGCTGATAACACATTAGAAATAATTATCGTATTTTCTTGTTGAGCTTCTTGTAAGCTCCTTTTTTCTGTCATTGCTCCTAAAGTAATGTTTACTTGGTCGGGGGATACGGAAATCTTCCCTTCACCAGAAACCTTTATACGCTTATTTGGAATTAATTGAGGATAGTACATTTGTTTTGCTCCTCTCTAAGATGATTTCTATACTTTTATAGTATTAAGGAGAAACAAATTAAGAACATTAGGAAAGAGACGGGGAAAGAAAAGGTTTTTTTTCTTTTTTGTCGAACAAGTAACGACAGAAAACTTTAGAGGGTGACATAAATGAGCGAACGAAATTGGATAGAATTTGAAAGTTTTTTAATAGAAACAATGAAAAAAAATAATATACCAGGCTGTGCAGTGGCCGTATCTCAACATGGTAAAATTATTTTTGAGAAGGGGTTTGGATATGGTAATCAAATGACTAAAGCACCAGTAACTGCAAATACAATTTTCGGAATTGCCTCCGTTACAAAATCATTTACGGCATTAGCCATTATGATGCTTGAAGAAAAAGGGCTTCTTTCTGTGGATGATCCAGTGATTAATTATCTCCCTGATTTTAAATTAAGCGGGGTTGAAGATATGAGTAGTATTAAAATATATCATCTCCTCACTCACACAACTGGGCTTGCGCCAATGTTTCGTAGAGAAGAGTTAAATAAGCTCAAAGATCATCTTACATATTTAGCGGAAAAAGATTATGAAATGTTAGGAAAACCAGGAGAGTATTTTAGTTATTGCAATGATACGTTTTTACTTTTAGGAGCAATTATTGAAAGGTTATCTGGAAAGCTTTATCGAAGACATATAACGGAATCGTTATTAAATCCGCTAAAGATGTACCGTTCAACCTTTAGTATCGATGAGTTAGCGAAATACGACGATGTAACCATCCCGTATGAACATAACAAGCGTACAAATCAACTAGAAGAGAAGCTGTGGCCAAAGCTAGGGAATTATGAAGTTGGTGAAGGAGTAAGATCGACTGTTTTAGATTTATTGAAATTCGGGGAATTTTATGTTGCGAATGATAATGGTGTTATTTCTCAAGAAACACGAAAGAAAATGTGGGAGAAGCCTTTTGAAGTCGTTAATCAATCTTTTTACGGTTATGGGTTTAAAGTAACTCCTAATTATAACGGTGTAACATTAGTCGAACATGGAGGCGGACAACCAGGCGTATCCTCAAATTTTGGTTTTATCCCGGAAGAAGGCATTGTCGCCTCTGTTTTATGTAACGTTTCAAATGTAGCTGCAGATGAAATTTGGTTGGCCGCAATCAATACTGCACTAAGGTTGCCAATACATATGCTTCGAAAGGTTGAACCAAGCTTTCATCACTCTAAAGAGCAATTAGAAAAGTTTATAGGAACCTATGACTGTTCAGAAGGTGGAAAGGTAACGATTATTTTAGAAAATAACAAGCCAGTGCTTGAAATAAAAGAAGAGAGGTTTTCATTACGGGGGAGTCTTGAAAATACGCTTGTCATCGAACAAAATGAAAAGCCGATTACTTTCTTTTTCAATGGTGATGAAAAGGCATGGGCCGTACTTGTGGGCAGTAGGATGCTAACACGAAAGAAAAGCTGGGTACCGCGAATGTAGCGTGAAATAGTTTCTTTTCTGTTGTTCTTCTATAACCTTTTTATCATAAAATTAAAGAAGGACTCCAATTTGGAGTCCTTCTTCTAGTTAGTAAGAAAAGATTACTTTTGAACGTTAGCTGCTTGTGGTCCACGAGCGCCTTGCTCGATGTCAAATGTTACAGTTTGACCTTCTTCTAAAGATTTGAAGCCTTCGCCTTGAATTGCTGAGAAGTGTACGAATACATCGTCGCTTCCTTCAACTTCAATAAATCCGAAACCTTTTTCTGCGTTAAACCATTTAACTGTACCTTCTGTCATTGAAAATTCCTCCATCGTGGTTAAAACCACTAAATTATTACTACTCTTGCTCAAAAATAACCCAGACGAAAACTACTTATTAAGAAAGTCTTTTTTCTATCAGTAAATCCGAACAAAAATAATTAATTCAATCATAACAGTTTAAGTTTATAAAAGCAAGGAAACACAAAGATTAAATTATTTTTTATAAGAAGGACTAGTGCATTCATTGTCGAATTTCAATTTAAGTACAAAAAAGTAAGAGCACCTTTTTGGCGCTCTTACTTTTTAGAGGGTCCTTTCCTCTATATGTCGTTGTTACGCAGTTGGAGTTGCCCAAGAAGCTCCGATGATGACTAATAAGATGAATAGAACGACGATTAAAGCAAAACCGCGTCCGAATCCATGAGGAGCTACTGGAGCAG
>SKSA01000052.1 GCA_007118195.1 Anaerobacillus sp.
GGCACTTCAATCACTGAAATGGTCACATCTGCCTGTTTTTCCTCGTGATATTTAATCATTTTTGAATAATCCATTTTGTAAATATGATCACCTGATAAGATGAGAACATATTTTGGGTCATATTGATCAATAAAATTGATATTTTGAAAAATGGCATCAGCTGTACCTTTATACCAATCACCACCGTTTTGCGCAGTAAATGGAGGCAATAAGGCAACGCCGCCGTTCCTTCTATCTAAACTCCACGGAGTGCCTATACCAATATAAGAATTTAATACAAGTGGTTGGTATTGGGTTAACACCCCTACTGTATCGATATCTGAATTGGTACAATTACTTAGTGGGAAATCAATAATTCTATATTTACCGCCAAAATGAACAGCTGGTTTAGCTAAGTTTTGAGTTAGTAACCCGAGTCGTTTTCCTTCCCCTCCTGCTAGTAACATTGCTACGCATTCCTTTTTTCTTTTCATTTTTTTTGCCTCCCTCATCTGTAGTTAATTTATAGTGTTTATTTTTTAAGCGAAAAACAACAAAAGCAAGTGGTGGTACTTTAATGGATAAACAATAAGGCTGACTATGCCAGTTTTCATCTTGAGATTGTAAAAGTCCTACGTTTACTTGGCCAGAACCTCCAAAGCTACTATGATCACTATTAAAAATTTCTTCGTAATCACCTAAGTCTGGCACTCCAATTCTATAGTTTTCATAGACGACAGGTGTAAAGTTACATAAGATAATTAGTTGATCATCGTTCGCCTTACCTTTTCGAATAAACGAAATAATACTTTGATTAAAATTGTTAGCGTCGATCCACTCAAAACCATCAGGAGTGTGATCTTGCTGCCACAACGAAGGTTCTTTTAAATAAAATTGGTTTAAAGCTTTTACGTAATCGTGCATTTTTTCATGCATTTCATAATCGAGTAGTTCCCAGTCAATATCCTCGAGATCTTTCCATTCAGAAAATTGTCCGATCTCGCCTCCCATAAATAAAAGTTTTTTTCCTGGGTGACTTGCCATATATCCATAAAATGCTCGTAAGTTCGCAAACTTTTGCCAATAATCACCGGGCATTTTATTTAGCAATGATTTTTTTCCGTGAACCACTTCATCATGAGAAAGCGGTAAAATAAAATTTTCACTAAAAGCATAAAAGAAAGAGAACGTAATTAATTGGTGATGATATTTCCGATAAATAGGATCCATCTCCATATATTTCAACATATCGTTCATCCAACCCATGTTCCATTTGAAATTAAATCCTAGTCCTCCTATATACGTAGGCCTACTAACATTAGGCCATGATGTTGCTTCTTCAGCCATCATTAAAGCGTTCGGATAGTATTGAAAAACGGCTTCGTTAAGCTTTCGAATAAACGTGATCGCTTCTATATTTTCATATCCGCCATACGAGTTACGTACGATTTCTTCGTTGTCACCTTTTCCGTGGTTGTAATAAAGCATATTGGATACGGCATCAACTCTTAGTCCGTCAATATGATAAACATCCATCCAAAAAATGGCGTTAGAAATAAGGAAACTCATTACTTCTGGTTTACCAAAATCAAACGTTAATGTTCCCCACTCTCGTTTTTCCGCTTTGATAGGGTCGCTATACTCGTAGAGTGGCGTTCCGTCAAAAAGTCGTAAGCCGTGATCATCTTTACAGAAATGACCTGGTACCCAATCAAGGATGACACCAATTCCTTTTTGATGACAGCGATCAACGAAGTGTTTGAAATCATTCGGTGAACCATAACGACTTGTAATTGAGAAAAATCCGGTCGGTTGATAGCCCCAAGATCGATCAAATGGATGTTCATTTAACGGTAATAGTTCGATATGGGTGTAGCCCATATTAGCAACATAATCAACCAGTTCATCGGCTAACTGCTTATATGTAAAAAACTCACCATCTTCTCTTAATTTCCACGAGCCCAAGTGAACTTCATAGATTTGCATCGGTTCTTCATAAACATTTTGTTTTTGTTTTTTTTGCTGCCATTTTTGATCGCCCCACGTATAATTATCGGCTTTGATAATTTTGGAGGCGGTATTCGGTCGACACTCTGAGAAAAACGCGTAAGGATCAGACTTTAGAAGTAAATTCCCATCATTCGTTTTAATTTCATATTTATAAATGTCGCCTTCTGTTAACCCAGGAATAAAGGTTGTCCAAATACCATTTTCATTGATTTTCTCCATAGGATTTTTATTACCATCCCAATGATTAAAGAGCCCAACTACGCTAACACTTTTTGCGTGAGGTGCCCATACCGTGAAGCGTACCCCGCGTTCATTATTCTCACCTAATATGTGTGCCCCCATAATATTGTAGCTGTGGTATAAATTTCCCTGATGGAATAAAAAAATATCGTGTTCACTATGTATCGTTTTTGTCATCACTTCAAACCTCTCTATAAAACTATGATTATTTATGTGAAAATTTTAAACTTATATTAAAGCATAATGACTGAAAGCACTTTCAAGCAAGAATTTTATTGCATTTGTCGAAAACTTAACAATTTTTCGACAATAACATCTTTTTTTCTATTTTTATCATCATTTTATTTAATCTTGGAAACATTAAACGCGAATGAATTAGTATTTCTGCGGTGAGGAGTTTTTGTATGGAAAAAGGAAAACCTTTAATTTTTTCAGGGGCTATTGGTAAAGGACATGATCAAGCGGCAAGAGCGTTAAAAGATGA
>SKSA01000252.1 GCA_007118195.1 Anaerobacillus sp.
CATGGTTCAACGACTATAAAAAAGAGCTTCCACCAATGTTTTGGTTCGAATTTTCTGCATGTGCTGGTTCTACCTTAGGAATTTTTTGTCTTGTAGCGTATGCGACTAATGAGGGTTTTTCCAAAAAGGAAGCCGAATTTGTGAAAAATAGTTATTTCCCTTGGGTTCAAGGTCTCCATATTATGCTTGATTATTTTATTGATCAAGAGGAGGACCGTCAAGGTGGTGACTTGAATTTTTGTTTTTATTATGAAAATGAACAGCAGTTAATGGAAAGACTTGAGCATTTTGCTATTGAAGCAGATAAAAGTATTCGTCATATGCCAGATTGGCAATTTCACTATTTTATTAACAAAGGACTACTTGCGATCTATTTAGCCGACGAAAAGGTAAGGAAACAAAAGAAAGTTAGAGAAATTGCTAAACGCCTTATTAGAGTCGGTGGCGGTTCAACATGGTTTTTCTTTTTTAATGGCTGGTTATATCGCCGGCTAAAAAAGTAAACTTTTATTGATAACAGTCACTTTGCGATGAGGCATCCTCATTTTTTTCTATAGATAAATTTCATAATGATGATTCAGCGCCACATTAAATAACATCTACTTGAGATGGAACATTCTCAAGTAGATGTTGTTCGATGTGGCTTATTTATTGTATTGGTATTATGAAATTCAATCAATTGGGTAACATAATAATATTTATTACGATCTATTTTTATTAGGTTGTTTTCTAAAACAAAGCGTATAGGAAAAGTATTTTGGGGGCCGCAGTCCAAAAAAGGGAAGCAACAATCTTTCAAAAAGGGACCTTATAAAAATAAAATTAATTTCAAAAATATGGGGGAATTCATAATGCAACTTACTCCAGAACAGCGCATTACTTTACACGGTTTTAATAACTTAACTAAATCTTTAAGCTTTAATATGTATGATATTTGTTATACGAAAACGAGAGAGGAACGAGAAGCATACATAGCATACATTGACGAACAGTACAGTGCCGACAGACTTACTAAAATATTAAACCATGTAGCTGAAATTATTGGCGCTCACGTACTGAATATTGCCAAACAAGATTATGTACCACAGGGCGCGAGTGTAACGATGTTAGTGTCAGAGGGGCCAATTGTTGAAGTTCCTACAGAATCGTACGAAGAATCACCAGGCCCACTTCCTAATGCTGTTACAATGCAATTAGATAAAAGTCATATTACAGTCCATACCTATCCGGAATATCATCCGAGTGAAGGGATCAGTACATTTCGTGCCGACATTGATGTAGCTACTTGTGGAGAAATTTCTCCTTTGAAAGCATTAAATTACTTAATTTACTCGTTTGAGACCGATGTAATGACGATGGATTACCGGGTACGGGGGTTTACGAGAGATATTAGTGGACATAAACTGTTTATTGACCATGAAATCAATTCAATCCAAAATTACATTCCTGACGATGTAAAAGAGTTATATGACATGATTGATGTGAACGTTTATCCAGAAAATATCTTTCATACAAAGTGTAAGTTAAAAGATTTTCAATTAGATAATTATCTTTTTGGTCATAAAAAGAATCAGTTAACGATCAAAGAAGAACAGGAAATCGAAGACCGATTAAAAACGGAAATGGATGAAATATTTTACGGTAAAAATATAGCGAAGGTGACAAAACAATAATCGGTGTTTCATGGGCCGTAAAGTAATATGCCAAAGAAAGATGAGCGCCCATTTATTGGGCGCTCATTTCATTTAATTCATATCCATTGACGACAAGATCTAATTTTCCAGTTTCAGGATCAATGACAAGGCCGTGAACTGGTATTTCTTTAGGTAATAATGGGTGTTTTTTCACCATTTCAACACTATGAGCAACACTTTCTTCAACGGTTGAAAATCCCTTTAACCAAGATTTAATGTCTACTCCTGAGAAATGAAGAGTTTCAACTGTTTGTTTGTCAATTCCTCTTTCTTCCACTTGATCCATTATCGCGTTTGCTTCTAACCCAGCCATCCCACACCCGTGGTGACCGATTACACAAACTTCTTCAGCTTTTAATGCATAAATAGCTACGATAATGCTCCGCATAATACTTCCAAATGGATGGGAAATAACAGCCCCCGCATTTTTAATAATTTTTGCATCTCCATTTTTTAAGTTTAATGCTTGAGGTAGCATTTCTGTAAGACGGGTATCCATACACGTAACAATGACTAACTTTTTATCCGGAAACTTAGATGTTAAGTAAGGTTCAAATTTTCTTTCTTGTACAAACGTTTGATTATTGTGCAAAAGTTCATCTAATAATCTCAATAAAAACTCCCCCCTACTGGACAAATTTAAACTCTATTTATAGTTTGATTGAAAGTATATGGACCTGTCAATAAAAAATATTCAAAAAATTAATAAAAATGAAAAAGTTCTATCTCTTTTCAATTGCAATGATAAAAGGAGGGTCATTTTTTTGGTTGAGAAATTGATATGTTAATACGTGCGCTTCTTTTTGATCGAGATTTGCGACAAATTGAAGGAGTTCATCTTTTTCTTTTTTACCTTCTTCGTGACCATGATAAATGACGAGAACGATTAGACCTTCTTTTTTTAAGATGGAAAAAATGTCAGCTATTGCTTTTAACGTTGTTTCTGGTTTAGTGACGATCGCTTTATCTCCGCCTGGCAAATAACCGAGGTTAAAAATACAGCCAGC
>SKSA01000104.1 GCA_007118195.1 Anaerobacillus sp.
AGAAGTCTCCCCTTTTAATTTTTTCAGTGCTCTTTTTTAGTCAACCTCTTTTTGTACTAAGCTTTCATTAAACGTGGAAATAAAATATTATTTTCTAGATGAACATGTTCATGAGTCATTGTTTCTAACTCTTCAAGTTTTAAATATGTTAAGCGGTACGTGTTGCAAGCTCTTGGTGGCAGATTGTAATCATTTGTATACTCACGAATGTTTTTAAGAAGATCTCCAACGGCTTCATGCTCAGTTTCCAGTTTTGTAATTTCAGCTTTTGCTTTTGCAAGCTCAGTCTCTGATTTTGTTTCCTCAAAAGCAACAATGTGTGGGAAAACGTCACGTTCTTCGTCAATTAAGTGCTGCTCCATTTCTCCTTTTAATGAAGTAAATGCTTGATAAACATCTCGTAAATGCGGGTGGTCTTGTCCGTGGACACGATAAACCTTTGTTACAAACGCCTGTAGTTCTGCAAGAACTTCTGACGTATAGACATGATACTTATTTACGATATGATCAACGACTTGGCCAAGAGGTGCTTCTTCCCATTGGACTTCATCTGTTCGCGTACTATTAGCATACATGTCATTTAATTTTTCCAAAACCTCAGCTTCATTTAACTTTTTCTCTTGAAGAACTTCACCAATCGGACGATCTCCACCGCAACAAAAATCTATTTTGTACTCTTTAAATACCTTACTAGCAGCAGGAAGTTTAGTCACAATATCTCCTGTTTTTGTTGAAGTATTAAAAATTGCGTTCATTTATCAACAACTCCTTTATTAAGATATTTAAAGTATAATACTATAAATAATGTTCCAATAGGACATTTGTCACAATGGCGAATATTTTTTTTATTTGTCACTGTGACTCCCCGAAAAATCTTGTTTCACAGACTGTTCCACAACAAATCCAGGTGCCACTTGCCACACAAAAGAATCAGTGCCAATATTACCTAATCAAAATTAGCTACCTTTTGTTGACCTTCACTCATATTCTTTGTAATCTAACAAGCCTGGTCTGCATAAAATATAATATTATGAAAGAAGGTGATTGTTATAATAGTAAAAATAAATGAATATTTTGACTGTATCATTGGTAGTAATATATGTATTGTTATTGACAAAGCTCAGCTATTGGATTGGATTGACTCTTAACTCTTATTAAAGAGTTATTTTTTTTCAAATAGCACATTTCGATTGGTGCTCATTTGGACATTTACTTCATCACTTCTTCCTTTTTGTTGTAAATAATTTTATCGCTGAACAAATTGAAGCAACTCATTGTTCGGTCCTGAAAAAAACATCGTCTTTGCGCCATCAATCGCAATATTCGGTGTTTTACTATGAGGCTCAACGCTGTTCTCCTTCAAAAACTGGCAAGCTTCCTCCATATTATCTACCGTAAAAGCTAGATGATTTACTAGACCTTTTTCATGATAAGTTTCACTAGGGGCCAAATCTCTCATTAACTCAATTTCAAAGCCTGGTTCATTTGGATGGAACAAAAAAGTCATTTCTCTTTTTTTATTTTGCCCCCGCTGCCTCACCTCAAAACCGAAAAGCTTTTTATAAAAATCGATGGACTTATCCATATCTGTCACCATAATCGCAACATGTTCAATTTTTTTTATCATAACGGTGTCACTACTCCCTTCAACCCTTTATCAATCTCCTGCAATAATTCTTCCGGTAATTGTAAATCACTCACTTCCACCGCGTCGGTTACGTGAGAAACCTTCGTAGCACCAATAATCGCTGAAGTAACTGCTCGTTGATTTAAGACCCAACTCAATGCAAATTGTGATAACGACATTTCAGCCTTATTCGCCAAATCTTTATACTGTTCAACTAGTTCGAAATTACGCTCGGAAAACAACTTAAATAACCTTTTTTCTCCATGGGCAGCACGACTATGAGCAGGAACATCCTCTGGCCCATTGTATTTGCCTGAGAGCATCCCCCGAGCCATAGGGCTGTATACGACCATCCCTACTTCCTCTGTTTCACAAAACGGAATCAGTTCATTTTCGACATCTCTAACTAATAAACTATATTGTGGTTGCACAGATACAAATTTCTCTAAATTCATTCGTTCACTTATGCCATGGGATTTGGCAATTTGCCATGCCGCAAAGTTCGAGCAGCCAATATAGCGCACTTTTCCTTGGCGGACGAGATCATCTAAAGCTCGTAATGTTTCCTCTAACGATGTATTCGGGTCAAAGAAATGAACTTGATAAAGATCGACATAATCCGTTTGCAATCGTTGTAAAGATTTTTCCACTTCTCTCATTATATGTACCCTTGAAAGACCAGCGCTATTTTTTCCATAACCCATTGGCAAACCAACTTTGGTCGCCAGTACTACCTCATCCCTTCTCCACCGAAGCGTACGCCCGAGGATTTCTTCTGCTGCGCCCGTTCCGTATTCAGGGGTGGCATCTTGACCTTTCCCATAATAATTCGCTGTATCTATAAAGTTGATACCGCTTTCAACTGCAGCGTTTAAAATAGCGACCGATGATTTCTCGTCAATCCATCTCCCAAATGACATCGTCCCTAAACAAATATTTGAAACTTCTAAACCCGTTGAGCCTAATTTTTTATATTGCATTAAATCCCCCCCTAATAATGATCCCTAAACTCCTTCAGTAAAATAATATTTTTGCTCGAGTGAATTTCATAATTACCAAAAATG
>SKSA01000220.1 GCA_007118195.1 Anaerobacillus sp.
AATATATTTTATTTTGTTAGTTGCTCTCTATCTTCTACTTGCGGTGGTTCTTCCATCCACCCTTTTTCTATCATTAGTTCCCCACCTTCTTTAGCAAAAGCATACACTTTCGGTGTAAGAGTAGCCATTGTTAACGGCAAGTCACTTCGTAAGCTGAAAGCTCCACCAAGCGCATTACTACCTAGTCCAAAAGTAGTTAACAAACTTGTAACATAGATCATTATCTTATCAGAAAATGGGGCAACGGTAGAATTCGTCGCTTTTCCAGCATGGGTGGCTGGAGGTTCTATATAATCTTTCCGTAAATACTCACCTAATGTCGTTTCTATCTCTTTTGATAATTTCATTCCTTTAATAAAATATTTTTTTACATCTTTATCCTGTGCTACTTGGGCAAATCCCATCATCAATTGCATGCCTGATAAGTTTGTTTCAATCGCATGATGA
Source organism: Anaerobacillus sp. (assembly GCA_007118195.1). Lineage (GTDB taxonomy): Bacteria > Bacillota > Bacilli > Bacillales > Anaerobacillaceae > Anaerobacillus. Next base: position 448 of record SKSA01000220.1, read on the forward strand.
ATTAATGAAAGCTCAATCGTATTTAGCGAGCGTTTTTCCTTTAACAATTTAAATCCGGATAAGTAATCCTTTTTTTGGACAAAAGAAACTTCTTTTGGCAAAGAAACATAAGGAGGGCGCGAAAGGACCCCTTTTTCTAAAAGAAGTTGTACACAACGATCAAACACATCTTGTGCGTTTGCTGTTAATTGCTTAAAGAAAGCTCGTATATCTTGACGATAAGACATTGTTGAATAAAGGGCAAAAAGATTCGTTTCAATTTTTGTTATCATATGTAAAAACATCACTTCATACAAAAAATCGAATAACTTTGGAGTTCCTTTCATTACATCCCCTTCTGTAAAGCCTACAGGTATCGCAGCCCCCTCTTGCTCAAAAATTGTTTTTATTGTATTTATTGCTTCGACTGATTGACCTTTACTATATTGTAAAAGTTGCTTGATCGAATCCTCTTCTGTATGCTCTAGAAAATGATCTAAAAATCTCATTAACATTGTCTTATCCTGATAAGCCATCCATAAGTTTCCTACTTCGGTTCCTGTTAATGGGATATGGTTCATTTTACCCACTTACCCTACCTCCCTTTATACTATTTTATTTATCGTTAATCTTTCCATTAACAACCACTTTTATTACCGAAGTAGCATATTACTTTTTGTCATATTTCATACTTTATCTAATGTTTACATAAATAAAAAAACAAGAGAGAACCATTATTGATTTTCTCTTGCTTTTTTCTATTGTGAGTAATACTTAATCCTGACATGAAAAAGTATTTTTATCACTATTTTGTTAACAACGAAATTCAATGACGGCTTAATCGGAAACGAAGAAGAAACGTTTCGCACAGTTTATTTAAAGCAAATCATTTACTGCACAGTATCGGTCTACTGTGCAAAAAAAGATCCTATTATAAATGACAGTTCTTGCGATGGCTGTTTCTACGAAATTACTTTTCATAAACTAAAGCAATCTCGTTCCTCCGCAATCTGGATTCATATTGTTGAATACCTGAATTTAATTACAAAAAAATCCTTACCCCCAGAAATCTACTGTTAGTTAGGATTTTTTTTCTTTGTTACACCTACGTCTCCTCTTCTTTCCTAAAGAAGCTCTTCAATGCGCGGTAAACATCGCCTTTTTCTTTAAGGATGTAGTGGCGGAAGCGTTCGTCATTGATGTTTTTATATCGTAGATCTCAGTTGTCAGTAAAACCACTTCAACTACAAATATAAAAGGAAATGTAAGGATATTTCTGAGGGCAAGCTGTTTTTAAAATTGATTTAATTAAAGAAAGATAACTGATCTACTGCGTCGTCAAATTTGGTTGTGAAACATTTTTGTGGAACAAGATTTTTCGGGGAGTGACAGTGCACTGGTTAAAGGAGTTAACAAGAACTGACCTTCACCTAAAAAAAATAAAAATTATTTATTTTCAAAAAATATTGACCAATCACACTAAAAGATTGTATAGTTTATAAAACACATAAAAATACTTGGATAAAGGAGAAGGAATATGAGCACAAAGCAGCTATTAAAAGTTGAAACAAATGGAAAGTGGGAGCAAGGGTTAAAGACTTCAATATCAATAAGGGATTTTCAACCTTTTATTGTAGACGAACCCGAAAATCTTGGTGGTACTGATGAAGGACCTAATCCAGTAGAATTAGTGTTGGGTGCATTATCTAGCTGTACGTCGGTTATGATTGCTTTCATTGCAAAAGAACAAAAGTTTTCTTACCGCCAAGTTGAATTTAAAAATACTGGCACTCTCGATTTACAAGGGCTAATGGGTGTTGAAGGAGTTTCTCCACATTTTCAAACTGTAAGCTTTGAAGTAATTATAAAAACAGATGAAACTGATGAAAGAACTGCTAAATTAAAAGAAGCCGTAGAAAAAAGATGTCCTGTTATGAACTTACTATTAGATGCAGGCGTAAAAGTTGAATCAAATTGGATTAAAAGATAATGTTATTCATCTAATACAATGAATTTCATAATTCATTATTCTCGCCACTAAGATCGATATATAGTTGCGTAAAAACCATTCGCAAACTATATATTGCGTTATGTGGCTCATTTTTGGTAATTATGAAATTCACTCAATAATATAAATTATTAATTTTAATAATAATAATTCCTTTCACTTTTGTGAGGGGGTTCTGTCCTCCACTAGGTTAATACTTCAGTGAGTAGTGTCCTTTCAAGGGCACTACCTTTATTATCTTGTTTCGCAGTA
>SKSA01000054.1 GCA_007118195.1 Anaerobacillus sp.
ACAAGAAATCCCTGGAGTCAAAGAAGTTCACGCGGTCGATGCAGCCGGAGTACACCCGCTACTTTTTGCGATCGGTAGTGAGCGCTATACCCCTTATCAAAAAGTGAAGCAACCTGCCGAACTTTTAACGATTGCGAATCGTATTTTAGGAACCGGTCAATTGAGTTTAGCGAAGTATTTATTCATTACGGCGGAAGATGGACAACCTTTAGATACGCATAAAGAAGAAGAATTTTTATGTTACATTTTAGAGAGGCTCAATTTGCATCGCGACATTCATTTTCAAACGAATACGACGATCGATACGCTAGATTATTCGGGAACTGGGTTAAATACTGGAAGTAAAGTCGTTTTTGCTGCTTACGGTGACAAAAAACGCGACTTATGTACAGAAGTGCCTGAGCAACTCAAAGGTTTACGTGAGTTTAAAAATCCACGCGTAGTGATTCCTGGGGTCGTCGCAGTTGAGGCGCCGAAGTTCTCAAGTTACGAAGAGGCTCAAAAAGAAGCGGATGAGCTTTCTGAAGCGATTCAAGCAAAAGGTGTCATGCCAACTTGTCCAATGATTATTTTATGTGATGACAGTAGTTTTCTTAGCGAATCGATGAGTAACTTCCTATGGGTTTCCTTTACGAGAAGTAATCCATCGCATGATATATACGGAGTTAATAGCTATTACGAGAACAAACATTGGGGCTGCGACAATATGATTATTGATGTTCGTACGAAACCGCATCATGCACCACCGTTAATTCCCGACCCAACTGTTGAGAAAAACATTGAGCGCTTTTTTGTTAAAGGCGCTAGTTTAAGCGGAGTGAAAATCTAAGTATGAACGATAAAAACTAAGGCGATTTGCTATTTATTAGCGGGGGCCTTAGTTTTTTTATGATCAGAAACTTGGGAAGAGTTGTTCGCTTCGGCGCTAATTTTAGGGTTGAGTTTTACGACATGTCACGTTTTTCTGATTTATGAGACCGTCCTCAATTTTAATACGACTTCAAGCTATTTGTTTTTAATAAATCAAATGGAGTAATAATTCCTAGCAATTTTTCGAGCGGGTCACCAGTTTCTGTGATGAGTACCGCTTCTAGCCTCGTTAAATATTTGTCTCGATGATTGAGAAATTTTTGTTGGATATCAAAGATGTTTTGATCTTTATTAACAAAAATGACATTTTTTTTATGCGTTTGAGGAGAAAGAATATCAAAAACTTTGATATCTTCTTTTCTTATTTTCACTTCGATTTCATCAATATTTTGGGCCATCCATCTCACAATCGATCGATCGGTAATCAAGCCTAAAAATCCATTATCGTCAAATGCCGGAAATTGTGTATACGAATAACTTTTCATTAAATGCAGCACTTCGCTTAACGTCGATGTTCCATTTAACGTTTTTACTTCTTTTTCAAATAAAGGGATCACTTTTTGCGGTTTTTGAATTTCTTTTAATATATGTTCAAGTTTTTCAACAATGTGAGTGTGAGGTTCGGCGATGGCGATCTCTGGGTAGTTTTTATCGTGGACGATGGCATTTCGAAGATAGGTGATATCTCTTAAATCATTTAAATAATGGTCAATGACACCATTTTTCTTTTTAGCCATTTCTAACAATTGATGGAAGGGGACATACTTTTTTATTTTAAGCATTTTTTCAAGCTCTTTAGTAATGGCATTATAAGCAAGGATAAAGCGCTCAGAATTCCTCATTTTGCCCACCTCTTTAGGAGATTACGATCTTTTTTTATACTATCATAAAATTTATAATTTAAGTTGGAAAATAGTATTATAGAAAGATCGAACAACACTTAATAATTAAAACTATTTTAATAACATTTTATTCAACTATATAGCATATGGTAGGGCATAAGCACTAGCGATTCTATTTCTTAGAGTTTTTTTACCCCTATGTGCAAACGATTGCTATCTATGATGATTTTTATTAAAATGATTATATACGAAAAGGGGGAAATAACCGATGCAAGATTTTGTTTTTCAAAACAGTACTAAACTAGTGTTTGGTAAAGAAGCTGAAAAAATGGTGGGTAAAGAAACCGCAATATATGGAAGAAAAGTTCTTCTTCATTATGGTGGCGGCAGCATTAAAAAAAGTGGGTTGTACGACCGTGTGATCGAGTCATTACGTGAGAATGAGATTAAAGTTTTTGAATTAGGTGGAGTGAAACCTAACCCTCGCGTTGATTTAGTTAGAGAAGGGATCTCCATTTGTAAAGAAAATAACATTGAACTTATTTTAGCCGTAGGCGGTGGCAGTGTGATTGATTCTGCGAAGGCGATTGCTGCAGGCGCTAAATACGATGGTGACGTTTGGGATTTCTTCACTGGCAAAAGTCCAGTAACTGGCTGCTTACCGATTGGCACTGTATTGACCATTCCTGCTGCAGGGAGTGAAACTAGTGGAGGTACTGTGATTACAAACGAAGATGGGTTGTACAAAAGAGCAACAGGACACCCGACAATGAGACCTAAGTTCTCTATTTTAAATCCAGTTCTTACATATACATTACCTGAATATCAAACCGCTTGCGGCATAACTGATATGATGGCACATATTTTGGAAAGATACTTTACAAATGAAAAAAATGTTGAGTTAACCGATCGTTTATGTGAAGCGACACTAAAAACGATTATCAACAATGCTCACACAGTGTTGGATGAG
>SKSA01000095.1 GCA_007118195.1 Anaerobacillus sp.
AAATATATCCGGAAGCTGTTCTACTGTAAGCCAATGAAACTGAATTGCTTGCCGGGTTGTAATATCAATAACATCTCTACCGTAATCCTTGCCAATACTAGCTAGTGCAATAGCTTGTTCATAAGTTAACATTCCTGACGGTACATTAACTCGCATCATAAAGTAACCAGCTTCTCTAGGTTTCTGTAAATACATTCCTACCCATTTGAAGTGTCCCCATTCCTCTTTCGGAATTGCTGCAAAACCTTGCTTTGCATAAGCTTCAATATCCCCAATTATGTCTAGACCATCTTTTTTTAACTTTGCTTTCTCTTCTTTACTTAATTTCATCTCATCTTTTGCCCACTCTTTTAAATATGCCATTGTTTCCTCCCCAAATTAAAGATATATACTAAAAAAAACTAAAAACGACACCTCAATAGAGATTTCCTCTAGTGAAAAGTCGCCTTTAGTTTGTCTAGTCAATGTGTGTAATTCAACGTCTTTTTACGTACTCACTTTAATTCATACTTTTTTTATATGTTTAATTGTTATTTTAAATATTGTTACTATAGATTGTCAATACATACTTTTTTACATAGAAAAAAACGGGGAGAACCCCCGTTGAATAATAAAGCTTAAAATACTAGTTTTGATCTTGCTGAATAATAAATTTCTCAATACGATTACAACCTTCTTCAAGAATATCCATACTGTAAGCGTAAGATAATCGTAGGTAGCCTTCGCCGTAGCTAGAAAATGCAGTTCCAGGCACACAGGCGACTTTGGCCTCTTGAAGTAGTTTTAACGCAAAGTCATCGGAATTCATTCCAAACTTTTCAATCGATGGGAATAAATAGAATGCCCCTTCTGGTTTTACTACATCAATCCCCATACTTACTATACGATCGTAGACGTAGTCACGGCGTTTTTCATATTCAGCTCGCATCGAAAGAGCATCGTCAATTCCTACCGTCAATGCTTCAATAGCAGCGTGCTGTGAAACTGAACTTGCACAGCTCACATTGTACTGATGAACTTTCAATATATGTTTACTTATATTTTCGGGAGCAAATACAAAACCAATTCGCCATCCAGTCATTGAATGAGATTTAGACAAACCATTAATAATAATCGTTTTATCCTTCATTCCTGGAAAAGAAGCAATCGAGCGATGTTCTTGTCCGTACACTAATTCACTGTAAATCTCATCAGATACAACAAAAATGTCGCGCTCCTTCAACACTTTTGCAATATCAGCTAATTCTTCTTCCGTTAATATACACCCTGTTGGGTTTGATGGATAAGGTAAAAATACACATCTCGTTTTATCCGTAATTGCTGCTTCAATTTGACGCGCTGTTAATTTAAAATCGGTCTCTCTAGTATCAATATAAATCGGGACAGCACCACACATCTTAATAATCGGCTCATAGGCAGGATAGACAGGACCAGGAAGGATCACTTCCGATCCTTGTTCCAAAATCGTTCGTAATGTAATATCAATTCCTTGACTAGCACCGATCGTCGTTATTACTTCTGTTTTCGGATCATATGCTAATTGATATTTCTTTTCGAGGAATGTTGTAGCTGCAACACAAAGCTCGTCAATACCAGCATTTTTTGTATAACTTGTCTTATTTTCATTAATTGCTTTTTTTCCTGCTTCTTTAATATGAACCGGTGTTGGAAAGTCCGGCTGACCAATTGTGAGTTGAATGGCATCAGGATAATTGGCAACCATATTAAAAAATTGGCGTATCCCTGAAATTTGGATATTTCTCACTTCGTTATTTACTAAATGCTCCATTTGTTACTTCCTTTCGTTTCTGCGCTTCTCTTACTATGTATTACAAGTATTGTAGCAAAAAACACCAGTGAAAAGAACTAGGAAAATCGAAGTTCTTTCACTCGTGTACGTTTTTATAATCTCATTGCTCAAGTTTTACATCCATCCCAACGATTCCAATTCTCTTTCCCGAATGAGGTTTTTAACTTTAATACGGCTTGCTCTTTTTTCTTTGCCTCAAACATCAAATCAACTTCGCGCCCATTTAATACTGATAAAAACGCCTCAAAATCTTCTTTTAAAATATAGTCATGATGCGCTGTATCTGTCGTAGAATTTTTCCCTGAGCTTATGTGCATCTTCGGTAAGCGAATACCATCCCACGACCGGTACACACGGTTCAACATTGCTTTAATCTCCATTTCACCGTAAGGATTACACTTATGATGGTGTATATCGAAACAAACGGGGACCCCTGTCTCACTATGAATATCGAGAACATCTTCAACGTGAAATGATTTATCATCATTTTCTAATATAAGTTTCTTTTTGATGTCATCGCTTAGTTGGTGATAGCTTTTCACCCAACGCTTTTTCGCTTCAGCTTTATCACCATAGACTCCTCCAACATGAATCACCATGTCAGTGCCCCCTATTAAATTTAATAATTTATTATGATAATCAAGGTCGCGGAAGGCATTTTTAACAACTTTTTCATTAGGTGAGTTAATAATTGTGTACTGACCTGGATGAACAGTTAACCTCATTTTATTTATTTGCTGAAACTTTTTAATTTCATTTGTAATCGTTAACACTTCGTCATCACGCCACCAGTCCCAAGATAAAATTTCATGGCTACCGAAGGGGACAATATCACTACTGACACGAAAAAAA
>SKSA01000029.1 GCA_007118195.1 Anaerobacillus sp.
ACCTCAAACCTCAAACCTCAAACCTCAAACCTCAAAACTCAAACCCCGCATCTTCATAAAAACATTGCACTAATCCATGCAGAGCTTTTTCTTGGATATGAGGTTCGTCAAATTTCATTGGCTTTGAATTTACTTCAAATAGCCAAATGCCATTTTTTTGATCAACGCCTAAGTCGATCGAAAACTCGCATAAGTAGCCATACGTTCGTTCTAGTTGGTAGGCGATCATTGTTGCAAGGTCATTTACAGTATCCATGTTAAGTTGATCAAGCACGTTTTCTAATGGGAGAATGCTCCCACCTTTCGGAACATGTGTTGTCACTGAATTTTCCCCTGCACAACGTACGCCAATACCGCTAATGCGCCATACATCTTTCAAGCGCTGCACGAGAATCCTGAAGTCAAAAGGTCGACCTTCAAATTGTGATAGCATTATTTTTTCTTGAATTATGACCTTACGTTTTTTAAAGCGCTGTTTTATCTCAGCCCACACTTCGTCTAAACAAGCATATTGCTGTTTTTTCGAATTGGTCGCCAATTCATAGCCAGCGTCAAACGCTGTTATAACGACGATGCCGTCACCACGATTGCTAAGAGTAGGTTTTATGAATACTGCCCCATACTGCTGCAACCACTTGTTGAGTTGATTTTTACTAGTTAATACATCCGTTTTCGGTAAATGTTCTGCGATCTTAAGGTTTGTTCGTAGATGTGTGTACGTTTCCCATTTTTCAAAAAAATGAGGGTTATAAAACGGAATGGCGTACTTACGAGCTAAAGCTCTTACAGTCGCCATCCCTTTCCCACGTTCAGCTTTATATGATGCGACGCGATTATAAATAATGTCAGGAAGGGGAAATTGCATTTCTTTCCATTTTCCGTCATCAAATAAATACCCGTCTACCACATTATGATGAACCCCTTCAGGTGTCATGACAAAAGAAATTCCACCGTAACTTTGTAAATAATGTTGGATCCTTTTAAATGTGGTTCGATTACCGTAAAAATCTCTCCGATTTTCTTTACTCGTCAAAATGCCAATAAGTGGACCTACTTTATCACCGACTTTTTTTACATAAAAGCGATCACCTAGAGAAATTTCCGAGCGATCACCTGGAGAAATTTCCGAGCTGTCACCTGAAGTTTTTTTTACATAAAAGCTTTTACCTGAAGGGTTTTTCTGATTTATAATTGGAAGTTGATTTTTTCCAATCACTAGCTTTTCTTGACAATCACTTTTCCATTTTTTTCTTTTATCATCGTAAAAAATGTTCATTGGCATTCACGAGCTCTGGTTGTTTTTCAACGGATTGTTTAAATAGAAAAACTGCATATTCAAGTGGAAGTCTTCGTGATTGCAAGTCATCTGCTTTTAACTTCGGATGAGCAAAAATCGTCCTACCAGGTTTTGAATTGGCCTCAAACATCCAAACATGTTCATTTTGATCGACACCGATGTCAAATCCGATCTCTCCAATAAACCCTGGCATTTTTTTATCGATTTTTTTACTTAATAAAAGGGCAGTACTGTGCAACTTTTTAATGATTGCTGGATTAGCACCGATATCATGAAGGAGTTCCTTTACCGTTTTTACTTCACCTCCACTTTTCACATGTGTCGTAATACTTCCAGTTCCTGAAATTTTTGCGGCGATCGCACTTACACACCATTTTCCATCTTCAGCTTTATTCGTGTGAATACGGAAATCAATAGGATTGTTGTTCCATTTCAATAAATCAATTCCTTGCTGAGCGATCATCCCCTCTAGGCCATAAGGAAACTGGTGACGTAGCAGCCTTTTTAACGAAGAATACCTTCTAAGTCGGTTTTCTTCGTTTTTGCGGAAACGACAATAAACGAGTGGTTCATCCTGTTTTTGAATAAGCTGTTGAATTCCTAACCCAAGACTGCCGTTAGCGGGCTTTATATACACTTGTTGGTGGCCTTCTAGTAACTCTTGTATATCGCTAAAGGAAGGTTGGAAGAAACTTTTTGGTAAATGCTTACGAGCTGTCTCATCATCGATAAGTATTTGATGAATATCCCATTTGTTAAAAAATCCAGGGTTAAACCAAGGAATATCATATTCTGTTTGCAGGCGATTTTTTACTTGTTTGGAAAACTCTAAACTTTCTACTTTTCGATTAGGGAGGCGGTCGTAAACGACATTTGGAAGAGGAACCTTAGTTTGCTTCCAACCGTCTTCCGTATAAAAATACCCGTTGATGGTACCTTCGTCCCAATCAATTTGATGTGCACCAAACACAAAGTAAAAAGCGCCAACTTTTTGTTGAACAGATAGTAGCTTTGCAAAAAATAGAGAACGTTCGCCAATTGGTCGTAAATTAAATTGTGTAAAACCAGCGGTGAAAATCCCGACGAGTGGCCCAATATATAGCGCCTGATCTTTTTGTAATAAGTTAATCAATCCTTCATGAGGGATCAGTAGTTGTTCCCATAAATCACTAGAAAGCAAATACTCATCTTTCTTTTCAGGGTGAGGAGCAACTTTGCACGGAACAGTTTTTGCGCCAAATGAAAGGGTGTTAGGAAACTGAACCGTTTCGACAAACTGCTTAAATAATTCAATTGGGACATAGATCGTCGCCGATGGATCTTCTTGTTTTTTTAGTGGTAGTGCTTGTTGATTCATGTAAATTCAACTCCCTTTTTAAGCTGTAAAAATAAACAATAGTGAATAGGCGCTTTCGCTAAAAGTTTTTCTTTGTCTGGAAAACTAGTGGTAATTACTTTTCTACCTGGCTTTGAATTAACTTCAAGTAGCCAAAGCTTTCCTGTTTGATCAAAGCCAAAATCTAACCCTAATTCAAATAATGGATAGTGATTTTCTAGAACTTTTGGAATGCGCTCCAGTAATTCGTTGATATTTTTTTGTAGGACCACTTGGTCTTTTCTCGATAAGGAACGAAGCCACTTTTGGTAAGGAACAATTTTGCCTCCACTTGCTAAGTTCGAAGTGAAATCACCCACTTTTCCAGCGCGAATACCTCTACCGATTTCTCCCCACTGTCCTCGTTCATCTTTTTGTAAAAAAACTCGTAAATCGAAGGGACGCTGCTCATCGTTTGTTAAAGATAAAAACGGTTGTAGCAAATATTTATATCGTTTCGAAATTTTATATAAAAGGTGTTTAACTTGTTTTTCTGTGACTTTTTTATAAAAATGCTGATTTTCTTTTTTAGCAAGAAGAGAAAAGGAGCGCTCTTCTTTTGCTAAAACAAAAATTCCTTTTCCTTGTGAGCCGCTCATAGGTTTTAATAAAACAGAATGATCATTTTCAAACATAGTAAAAACTTGCTCGTCATCTATTAGAAGTTCTGTTTTAGGTAAAAAAGAATGAATGATGTGATCCTCTTTTAATAGGTTATATACGAACCATTTATTAGGAAGCCCGTGCCCTAAAAACACGACATCAGCCTGTGATTTTAGCCAAGACACATACGGGAAATGCTTTTTATAAACGACTTCATTTTCATAAAAGCAACGGTCATAAATAAATAAGGGGATCGAAAAACAGTTATTTACCCATCGATTAGATGTTGGACAAAACTTTTTCCCCTTAACAACTTTCTGGTTAAGATCGATATCTGTAGGTGAAAAAAGGTAAATATCCATGCCCTCTTTTGAGCCGGCTATAGCAATATCCTTGAAATATTGTAGCTCTTGCTGTAGATTGGTTACTAATAATCCAAGTTTGCTCATGAGTGATTGAACCTCTCCCTCCTAATTTCTTTTCAGAGGATATCCGGATAAGTAAGTTAAATAAGCAATAACTGCTCTAGTGGAAGGACGTATTTGCTCAGTTATTTCAATAGAATCTGATTTTGATGGTTTGGAATTAACTTCGATAATCCAGAGTTTTCCTTTTTTATCTAGTGCAATATCAATTCCTAATTCGCCAAAAAGCCCTTCATAATTATCACTAATTAAAGTAGCTACCTCAATGGCTAACTCCCCCATTAATTTGACGTATTGTTTCGCGAGTTTTTCATCATATAACTGTGATAAAACATCAAGAGGCCGCTTTTGCTCACCTCCTTTTGCAAGGTTTGATACGATTTTTTCCCTCTGAGAAATTCTTGCCACTGATGAAACCACTTTCCATTTTTGGTCTGAATTTTTTATACAAAGGATCCGAAAGTCAAGTGGACGGTCGTCAATATGAATCAGGTCAATTCCTTCTTGGATAATAAAGGGCTGATTATTTAGACGGTCACATAACCGTTGATAAAGGAGATAGCTTGAGCGAAAATGATTACGAACTTCTTGGGAAAAGGACGAATAGTTAACGACGTAACGATTTTTATCGGTTTCAATTCGTAAAATTTGCCGACCTTGACTACCAAAGACCGGTTTTACGAAAATACAATTATAAATAGTAAGCTTTTCAATAAAAGTTTCATAATCATTAAAAAGAGTTGTATTTGGTAAATATGGAAGCATTTCTGGGAAACTTATTAACGTATTATGGGTCTCCCATTTATCTAAGAAACAGTGATTAAAATAAGGAATATTTTTCTCTTGTAAAAATGCTGAAAATTGCTGAAAAGGTTTTGTCGATTCAAAATTACGTGATCCGATGCGATTGTATATGGCATTAGGAATCGGAAATAAACCTTGCTGCCATTTGCTATTTTCAAATAAATAGCCATGAAACTGTCCATCCCACTTGTTGAACGGTTTCACATAGAAAAAAATATGATTTTGTTTCGCAAACCGTGTCATTTCTTCAAAAAAAGGCGTCATACTACCAAATTTCACGTCTTCATGATACATTTGGTTCGTGACACAACAAATGATTGGACCTAGTTTAAGTGTATTCTCCTCCTGTTTATATAGACAATGTATTGGAAATATTTCAAAAGGAATAGAGAATTTTTTTGCAAGCTCGGGAGTAATCTCAATCGTTGGTAATTTATAGGGGGGAGTCTCAACAATACATACGTCCTCTATCTGATTACCAAACTGCAAGGAGATAGTTTCCCCATCAGTAATCGCCCACTTTTTACATAAAGATCGAGCTATTTTTATATGATCATTATTTTTAAAAACACTATTTTTATCTGTTTGAACGATAATTTTTTTCATGAACATTATGGATCACTCATTTACTAAAATTTTTCATGATATAGGCGTTTGTTGATATCGTATCCTATGTTATTTTTGATGTATGTGTGAAAAAATGATTCGTGATATGAATGTTTTGTTGAATAAGATGTCACGTAAAGGACAAGCAAAGAAAAAGAGGAGTGAACAAAAGTGACAACTTTGTTTTTGATTGGCACGATGGTTGTTGTTGGTGCTTTAATCGGTGGTATCACCAATTCTATTGCCATAAAAATGTTATTTAGACCATATAAAGCAATTTATATTGGGAAGTGGCGCGTTCCATTTACCCCGGGCTTAATTCCGAAACGCAGGGTTGAGTTAGCAGAACAACTAGGAAAACTTGTTACCACCCATTTACTGACTGCTGAAGGGTTAAAAAAGAAGCTAGAAAGTTCAGTATTTATGACTGAGATAACCGAGTGGTTAAAAAAAGAAGTGAAGCATTTATTAAGAAGTAATGAAAATATCACCTCGGTGATCGAAAGATGGTTCGGAATGCCGGATGGCAAGCAAAAGATTGAGCGTAAAGTTGAAGCGTGGCTAGATAATAAAAGTAACGAACTATTAACAGAACTTAGACCTAAACTTGTAGGAGAGGTAATACCGGAAAACTTAAATGAAAAACTTGAACAATATATCCCTGAACTAACGTCTATTTTCATTGAAAAAGGAAAAAAGTATTTTGAAAGTGAAGATGGAATGGAACGTTTAAGTCATATGGTTGACCGTTTCTTATCGGGAAGGGGTACATTAGGTGGTATGGTTTCGATGTTTTTAGGAAATGAACGATTGGTAGATAAAATTCAACCAGAAATTATTAAAATGTTCAACGATGAAGGTACACATGAACTAGTTGAGGTTTTTATTAGAAAAGAATGGGAAAAGCTTAAACAGCTAAAGCTGGAAGAAATAGAAGAGCATATTGACTTAGAGGAAATTGTTCATTTTTTGAAGGAGAAAGTAAAGACGAATGTTCCAATGCATTATTTAGATCAGCCGTTTCACGAATGGACCCACCAATATGAACAGCAAATGATCAACGATTTAACACCGAAGTTTGTGAAAAAAATTGGACAAGCCACCTCTCGTGAATTAGTTCATCTATTAAAGAAGCTACAATTAGAAGACGTTGTAAAATCTCAAGTGGAACAGTTTTCAGTAAGCCGACTTGAGGATATGGTATTGTCGATTTCTAGAAGAGAGTTTAAGCTCATTACTTATTTAGGCGCAATCTTAGGTGGGCTGATCGGTCTTTTTCAAGGAATTATATTAATTTTTCTTCGATAATTTAGGTTATGGGTTTTATTTCAGTACGCAAAAATGGTATAGTCGTGAAGGAGTATTATTTAAAGCCAATTACTATAATAAAAAAAAGTGATAGGCAAAATCTTGGGAGGTTTTTATTCAATGTCAAACGCTTATGATAAAGCAAAAGAGTTAGGTAGTGTATTAAAAGAGAGCGATGAATTCAAACAATTAGCAGAACTTCATAATAAGGTGAACGAAGATGAGCAAGCAAAGCAAATGCTTGATAATTTCCGTGCAATCCAAATGGAACTTCAACAAAAGCAAATGCAAGGCATGGAGCTTTCTGAAGAAGAAATTCAAAAAGCACAAAGTGTTTTTGAACTTGTTCAACAACATGAGCTTATTTCAAAGCTAATGGAAGCAGAGCAACGTATGAGCCAATTAATTGGTGACATTAACAAAATTATTGCTGAGCCACTAGAAGAATTATACGGCATGGGCCAAGAATAAAAGAAAGATTTAAAAAGAGTCAGACATTTGTCTGGCTTTTTTTGTTGGTTAGTGTTAGTTGCTTAGTGGTTCGTTGGAAAGCCGAAAGTTTGAAAGTTGGAAAAACATTGAATTTATACATTAGAAGGTGACGAGTAAACCGTCATGAGCGTTTTGTATGAAAAAGGCGGTTGACACTAGTGTGCAAGCCTCTAAAGTTAGACGAAATGGCTCTTTGAATGTATGAGAAAAGAAATCAAAACGGCGGAATGATTACTCATCTTTGTTTTATCGGCGAGAAGAGTAATCAAAACGGCGGAATGATTACTCATTTTTGTTTTTTTCTACGAGAATAGTAATCAAAAAAACGGCATTTTACATATTTAAATGGTGCGATTAATCGTTTTGGTGTTTTCTTCTAACGGCTGTTCTATTGCTGTCTAATCTATCATAGGCTTATACAAATGACTAGTATGTTAGAAGAGGGGGATCATAGTGGCATATCGTTTATTAGCCTTAGACATCGATGGAACGGTGTTAAAATCGAACCATCGCTTAGCAAAACAAACGAAGGACGCAATTGAATTTGCAAAAAGGAAAGGTGTTTACGTAACTTTAGCTACAGGGAGAGCTTTTCCTTCTGCACAAAAAGTAGCACAGGCGTTAAACCTCGACACAGATTTAATTACTCATGATGGTGCATTTATTTCTTCTTCATTAGAAACCCCAACATTTGAGAAAAGAATGAACAATGAAAAGGCTTATCATATCGTTGAGGTATTAGAGAAACATAACTGTCATATTCGAGTGATGCATGAAAAGTTTGCGATCGGTAATAAAATTAGACAAAAAAATTATTTAATTGCAAAAATGACGATCGGTATCGGTGACCCATTATTTTATCCTGTAACTTTTGTTAATTCCGTTAGTAACCATTTATTAAATGAACCAGTAATGCCACCTAAAATTCATGCTCACTTCTTCAACGAAAAAGAGCGCCAAAATGCAATTGAAGAGCTATCACAAGAAATACCAGGCATTCATATGACAGCCTCTTCTGAAAGTGGATTAGAAATCGTCTCAGAAGGGATATCGAAAGCAAAAGGGCTACAGATTTTAGGACAAAAGTTAGGAATTGGTCTAAACGAGATGGTGGCCATTGGAGCAAGTGAAAATGATATAGAAATGATCACACAAGCCGGTTTAGGTGTAGCAATGGGCAATGCACCGAGACATATTCGCGAGAAGGCAGATTGGGTTACACGTTCAAATGACCATGGTGGAGTTGCTTATATGGTAAGAGAAGTATTCAGAAAACAATTGAACATGCAATATAAGTAATAGCAAAACGGGGCTGTCCCATAAGTGTCTGACACCAGTCACCAAAATATAGACGTATAGAATGATTATCCGTCTATATTTTGGTGCCTAACGGTGTCAGACACTTTATTTTCGGACAGCCCCGTTTTTTTATTTGTATAGATCGAGTACATGGCGCTTATGATTTTCAGGGCTGAACAAGGCGCTTGCGTTTTTCTAATTGAAACTTTTCTTTAAGAAGTTCGTAAAAAATATATGGTACATAGACAAAAATAAAATGTAACAGTAAAATCTTTATTGGTACCATGTAACGAAACACGGAATTGTTTGAAAGGGGATTAAGGCAGTGTCATTACATATAGAAAATATCACCAAGAAGTTCGGCGACTTTGTTGCAGTAGATCATCTCTCATTAGCGATACCAGATAAACAAATGTTCGGCTTATTGGGAGCAAACGGTGCAGGAAAAACGACGACCTTTCGCATGATTTTAGGTTTACTTGATCCTACAGAAGGTAAAATCACGTGGAATGGCAAGAAGATCAATTATGATGTAAGTGGTGAAATAGGTTATTTACCGGAAGAAAGAGGCCTTTATCCTAAATTAAAAGTTCGTGACCAACTCGTTTACTTAGGACGTTTAAGAAACATGAGAAAGCCAGAAATTTTAAATGAAATGACGTATTGGTTAGAAAGATTTAAAGTTCCAGAGTATGCGAACAAAAAAATAGAAGAGCTTTCCAAAGGGAACCAGCAAAAGATTCAATTTATTGCAGCAGTTATTCATAAGCCAAAGCTATTAATTTTAGATGAACCTTTTAGTGGATTAGACCCCGTAAATGTTGAATTGTTAAAAGATGCTGTTATTGATTTAAAAGAGCAAGGAACCTCAATTGTTTTTTCGAGCCATAGAATGGAACATGTCGAAGAATTATGTGAACATCTGTGCATCCTTCACAGTGGATCTCCCGTTGTTCATGGTGAACTACGAAATGTAAAGCGCTCATTCGGAAAAAAGAATGTGGTCGTTCATGCTGATTTTGATTTAAGCTTTATCGAAAATATTAGGGGGGTAACTAAGTTTAGAAAAACAACTGAAGGAGTGCAAGTGCAGGTAAAAGATGAAGTCATTTCCCAAGAAATTTTTCAAGCGCTAACAAAAAAAGGCTTCGTTCGGAAGTTTCATCTTGAAGAGCCTTCTTTACATGACATTTTCATTGAAAAAGTAGGTGCTTCTTATGAATAAGTTTTTTGTTATTTTTGGAAATACCTACATGAATAAAATTAAATCAAAGTCGTTTATTATTACAACGTTAGTAATCGCCGTTCTCATCGTTGGACTAACAAATTTAGAAAGAATGATTGATTTTTTTGAAAAAAGAAGTGGTCCAACAGAAATTGCAGTCATCGATGATTCCAATATATTATTTGAACCTCTTCAGGCTCAACTACAGCTTATTAAAGAAGATCTATTGTTGATCAGCTATGAAGGTACAAAAGAGGAAGCAGAAGCAAAGATCGTCGAAGGGCAACTAGATGGACTTGTCGTTTTATCTTTAAATGATGAAGGGCTACCAGAAGCGGTTTACAAAGCTAATCTTGTTGCTGAACAGCGAGTGCCAGGACAACTTGAACATGCATTGCAGCAAATAAAGATGACGTTGGCAACCGAGAGTATTGGTATTGCCCCGAATGATCTTGAAAAACTGTATGCACCTGTTCCTTTCGAACGAGTTGCTTTAACAGAAGGAGCAAAAACAGAAGAAGAGCTTTACCAAGCGCGAATGCTCGTTAATATCCTCGTTTTCGTCATTTATTTCTCTGTATTAATCTATGGGAATATGATTGCGATGGAAGTAGCAATAGAGAAATCATCGCGAGTAATGGAAATATTGATTTCAAGCGTTTCGCCTGTTACGCAAATGTTTGCGAAAATTTTTGCAGTGGCCCTTCTAGGATTAACTCAACAAGCATTTGTTTTACTAGTCGCTTTTCTATCAATCATCCAATCGATGCCAGCTCAGCAAGACGATAGTTTAGGCGGAGTAGC
>SKSA01000297.1 GCA_007118195.1 Anaerobacillus sp.
AAAACTCAAAACTCAAAACTCAATAGGGGGGTGGTAGTGATTGGCAAAAAGGTGAAAGTATTAATTATTGATGATTCTGCTCTCGTTCGTGAGTTATTAACGAAAATACTCTCAAAAGATTGTGATATTGATGTTGTCGGTTCAACGATAGATCCTATTTTTGCAATAAAAAAATTGAAAGAGTTTAAGCCGGATGTAATAACATTAGATTTAGAGATGCCTCGAATGGACGGCTTAACCTTTTTAAGGAAGTTAATGGCGGTTATTCCTACTCCTGTGATCATTATTAGTTCTCGCGCCCAAAAGGGAAGTGATATCGCCCTAAAAGCATTAGAGTTAGGCGCTATTGATGTGATATTAAAACCTTCTGCAGTATTACAGTCTTCATTTTTTGAAATAGAAAAAGAGATCATTCATAAAGTAAAAAGTGCTGCAAAAGTAAATATGAGTGAACTGAGGAAGCAAGCAAGGAGAAGAATTGCATTAAAAAATGAAACCGTTCATCCGAAAATTCAAGTGTTACAAGAAATATCGAGCACGGATAAAGTCATTGCGATCGGTGCCTCTACGGGTGGTACAGTCGCGATTCGGACTATATTAGAGCAATTACCAGCGAATTTTCCAGGAATTTTAATTGTCCTTCATATGCCAGTCGGTTTCACAAGTTCGTATGCAGAAGGTTTAAATGGGACTTGCAGATTAAATGTTAAAGAAGCGGTCGACAGTGAAATTATTCGAAAAGGATATGCATACATAGCCCCTGGCGGAAAGCACATGGTGTTAAAAAAAAGCCACCAAAAAGGTTATTTTATTCGTCTTGAGGAATCTCCACCAGTGAATCGACATCGTCCTTCCGTCGATGTCTTGTTTTCATCCGTTGCCAAAGAAGCAAAGCATAATTGCATTGGGATTTTATTAACAGGTATGGGGAATGACGGTGCTACAGGTTTAAAAGAAATGCATGACCAAGAGGCTTGGACCATTGCTCAAGATGAAAAAACATCGATTGTTCATGGGATGCCGAAGCAAGCCATTAGGTTAGGTGCCGTTGATGAAGTTTTACCAATACAAGAAGTACCACGAGCCATTATTCAGGCGCTACAAAAGTGATAAAGTATCACGAAAATACAACTGGAAAAAAGTATAGAAAATTAACTTTAAGGAGATGAAGAAATGAAAAAGAAATTTTCTCTAAATGTAAGCCTTAAAGTAAAAATGATTGGTCTATTTTTACTAGTAGGAATTCTTCCGTTAGTCGTTATTAGTTTTTTAAACTATCAAACAGCGAGTGATAACGTCAGAGATGAAGTTTTAGCCAAAAATAATATGTATCAAGAATTAATTGGAAGAGAACTTGAGGAGTATTTCGAATTTAGAAAGAGAAATGCCGAACTGTTAGCTGAAACTCCAGGTGTTTATCAAAGTTTTCAGGTTCTTATCGAACAAAATGGAGATTTATCAAGTACAGAGTGGCTTGAAAGAGAAGCGTTATTATCAGAAATGGTCGCTTCAGCTGTAGAAAAAATGGACTACATGTTAATGTATTTCACCGACACAGAAGGAAATGTTATTTATAGTGATCATCGCGATTTAATTGGATTGAATATGTATAATCGTGAATATATTCAACGAGCCGTTCAAGGTGAAAGTCGCTGGTCAGAACTGTTTTATTCAGGGATTGTTAATGATAATGTTTTAGCTGTTGGAGCTCCGATTCGTGAAAATGGTCGTACTGGTGATGTGCTCGGAACATTAAGTGTTGTTGTCGACCAAGCTAGGTTAGACGCTGTCGTTCATGCTGGTCTTCAGTCGTTAGGAGAAACAGCGGATGCCTACTTAATTGATGAAGAAGGACTCTTATTAACGAACACAATGTTTGGTGATTACCGTTCAAATGCTGCGCTAAATGAGTCGCTCAATACAGATGCAATAAGAATTCTTGCTCCACAAATTCGTTCAGGAAATTTAGCTTTTGCTGATGGAATTGAATATTTAGATTATGAAGGAACTCCGGTGATTGGTATGATTGGGGTGACAAATTTAGGTGATACTCCGGCAGGTTTCGTCGTAGAGGTTTATCAAGAAGAAGCATATGCAGGTGTATCAAGAATGAGAAATTTAATCTTCCTTATTGCATTAATTTCAATTCCGATTATTGCTGTGATTGGATACTTTATCGCCCAAAGTCTTTCAAGACCTATTAAAGAAACGCAAGAGATTGTTAGTTTAATTGGTGAAAATGATTTTAGAGAAAAAGCTGTCGTTTATACTAACGATGAAGTTGGACAAATGGCAAATGATTTAAATCAAACGATTGATAATTTATCGGAAACGATCTTAAGAGTCAGAAATGCGGCTGATACGGTCTCACATGGTGCCGAAGAAATTGCATCAGGTAACCAAGATTTATCGCAACGTACAGAAGAACAAGCTTCTTCGTTAGAAGAGATTTCTTCTACTATTGAAGAAATGACATCATCATTAGAAGGCTCAGCAGCGAATGCGAATGAGGCTGACCATATTTCGCAACAAACGATGGGAATTGTTCAATCTGGAGAAACGGTCGTTGTTGACCTACGTGAAGCGATGTCAGAAATAACAAAAGGAAGTAATGAAATAAGTGAAATCATTTCAACGGTGAATGATAT
>SKSA01000332.1 GCA_007118195.1 Anaerobacillus sp.
CCGCAGGTAGTATTGGCTTAATTTTGTCCATTCCGATCACGGCTTTCGTTACGTCTATGTTAATTAAGACGAAAAGGTGACCACAGTCGTACTCTTTGAAATTAAAGAACGAGCTAACACTGTTTCAAACAGATGTTAGCTCGATTTTTGTATGTAAAAAGCAAAATGACGGTCGAATTTTCCGAACAAGCCTCTAAAGTCGGTACGAATGTGCTCCTGCGGTTACTCGTCGCAAAGCTGCACGATGAATTCTCTAAGCTGTACTCATGATGTGATTGAGGTCAGTAGCTTTACAGCGAAGCGAAAGAAAGTCGACCGACATTTTTTCATAATAGATGGTGATGGAATTCCGCCATGATGGTTTTGTAATAATTAATAGATTTGATCTTTTTTATTTTTTAAAAGATTGGTAGAATGAAACTAATGATTTTTTGTCGATTGTTGTTGAAAGAACAGCTTGGTTATTATTTTGATGAAAGGGGGGGAATCCTAAAGCTAATGGTAGCTTAG
The DNA here is from genome assembly GCA_007118195.1 of Anaerobacillus sp. Classification (GTDB taxonomy): domain Bacteria; phylum Bacillota; class Bacilli; order Bacillales; family Anaerobacillaceae; genus Anaerobacillus. Next base: position 511 of record SKSA01000332.1, read on the forward strand.
GGGTAGATTTGAGCAATAAAAAAACATGGACTATCATATTATCTTCAGGCCCACAGTCACCGATTAAACAATTTCGACTTCGGAAGCTAGTTTTCTATTTTAGTATTGGCTTTGTTTTCATGCTTATGATCGTTATTGCTGGATTATCATCTTCTTTAAATGAAATAACGAATGAAAAACAGAATTTAATCGTAAAACTAGAAAAGCGAACTGCAGAAATGGAAAAAGTAAAACAAGATTATTTACTCTTACAGCAAGAAGCGTTAACTGTTCAGCAATCAATCGAAGAGTTTAAACAATTTGAGGAACGCATTAGTAACTTGAATTTAGAAATGCCTATTGATATCGCTTCAGATGCTCCAGACGGTAGCGGTGGCATGCAATTTCCAAAGCAGATCCAGGATGAAATCTATCAAACTTCTCCAATGTTAATGGAAATTAAAGAAGAGTTACCAGACCTTATCGAAAAATTTGAAGAAACGTTAACTCAGCTAACTAAATACGAAAAAGAATTAAGAACGGTTCCAACCATTATTCCCGCCGCAGAGGGGCGAATTACTTCTAGGTTCGGAAATCGGAGAGACCCGTTTAATTGGAACACGAGATTTCATTCAGGAATCGATATTGCCGCACCATTAAATACACCGATTTTTGCTGCTGCTGACGGCACAGTTGTAATGGCACGAAATAATGGCGGTTACGGACTCACTGTTGTTATTGATCATGGAAGTACATATGAAACTCTCTATGCACATTTAAATCGGATTGATGTAGAAGTCGGAGACAAAGTGAACAAAGGCGATATTATCGCCGGTATGGGAACTACAGGCCGCAGTACTGGCGTTCACTTACATTATGAAATTAAACGGGATGGAGAACATATTGACCCATATTTATATATGAAATTCCACGAACGAGATCAATCTAATTAAACAACATATGAGGAGGTGAAACCAGCATAAGCTGGTAGAGTATGTTTTCAAAACAAAACAACGAAAAAAAGTTAAATGATATATCAACAATCATCGGTGTAGAAACAACGGTTGAAGGAACGCTTAACATCAATTCAAGCATTCGAATCGATGGAAAAGTTTATGGTGAAATTAAATGTAGTGGTGATGTAACAGTAGGAAAAGAAGGCTATGTTGAAAATTGTATTACCGCTCGCAACTTATTAATTGCCGGAAAAGTGAAGGGGAGCGTAAATGTTGAAGAAAAAATTCATATTTATGAAACGGGCTCTCTTGACGGAAAAGCAGAAATGAAGGCGATTGTCATTGACGAGAATGGTTTCTTCCGGGGAGAAAGTCTCATGAATGGTAAAAATGGTGAATTAAATAACGTAAAAGACATAGAAAAAGCAAAAGTAAAGGCACAAGCAAAATAAAGAAGAGGGTGTACCATGGCAAAATGTCAGTGGGACACCCTTTTTTTATACTTATTCCCCCTCGTCTTCTTTTTCATATTCATTTAAGTATGAATTTTCTTTCGGGGCAAAATTTACTGTTTGAAGACTCATTTCTGGTTCAAGCTGGTCAATATTTTCACATCCACATTTTTCATCGAGCTTCCTTTTTGATGCAGATATTTTCTTTTTCACTACTTAGACCTCCTCGCTTTTATGGCATTTCTTTTACTCGTTTTGTTCCCACTTGTGTATTCGTAAGTAGCCTCAATTCCACTATTTTTAGCTATTCCACGAGTAACTTTATATTCTTTTAAATCTCGATGTTTCATCTTCATTCCACCTTTTTATCTTTATTTTGAGTTATTTTCCCCATTAGTTAGTGTGTTTCATTCATGTTAGGGAATGCTATTTTTGATCACTAATTTCAGAAAGGGTGTTATTATGGATAAAAATAATCGTAATGATTATCAAAATAAAAAAGAATCTAAAAATGAAGACCATGAATTTTCAGAAGAACTCGCTGATGGAGGAGAGCGAAATGAGGTCATAGAAAAACAAGTTAAACCAACGAGGGGAGTGCGATTAATTTAACAAATACGAAAACATATCGAGTTTCTAATCATATAACCCCGTGCGTTTTTTCTCTAAAAACACTAATGAATCATGGAAATGATTGCTAAAATAAAGCTAAAGTGGTAAATTTAAAATAAAGTATAACTGAGTGAA